>NZ_JBGLYH010000027.1:0-48831 GCF_041414475.1 Pseudodesulfovibrio karagichevae | reverse complement strand
GAGGGAAAGCCCTTTTCAAAGGGTTTCCCTCTCCCCTTCCCCCGGCCGCCGGAGGCATCTTCAAAAAAGAAGGCCTCCCGTCGGGGACGGGAGGCCGGTAACGCGGGGTGATTCCTTAGGAGTATATTTTGTAAGTTGCGGTCACAAAACTCCACCCGCGTTATTGTCTGTTAGCGGCCGTCGTCGCACGGCTCGCCCGCGCCTGGGCTTTCGGCGGAGATGCCGGTGGCGCAGGCGGCCGGGTCTTCGGACTCGGGGGACACGGGCTCGGCCCCGGCCATGCGGCTGAGGATGGCGTAGCGGTTGTCGTAGTCCTTTTCGATCTTGTCGCGGTAGGCCCTGGACAGATCCGGGTGGAACCGCTCGAGCATGGCGTAGCGGTTTTCGCCGGACAGGAACTCCTGGAGCGTGCCGTCCGGGGCCTTGGAGTCGAGCTGGAACGGGTTTTGGCCCTGGTCGGCCAGCTCGGGGTTGAAGCGGTAGAGCGGCCAGTAGCCGGAATCCACGGCCAGCTTCTGTTCGAGCTGGGTCTTGCCCATGCCCTTCTTGATGCCCTGGTTGATGCACGGGGCGTAGCAGATGACCAGGGACGGCCCGTTGTAGGCCTCGGCCTCGCGGAACGCCTTGAGCATCTGCTGCTTGTCCGCGCCCATGGATACCGAGGCCACGTAGACGTAGCCGTAGGTCATGGCCATGCGGCCGAGGTCCTTCTTGCCGGTGCGCTTGCCTGCGGCCGCGAACTTGGCGATGGAGCCGAGCGGCGTGGCCTTGGACGACTGGCCGCCGGTGTTGGAATAGACCTCGGTGTCCAGGACCAGGATGTTGATGTCCTCGCCCGAGGCCAGGACGTGGTCCACGCCGCCGTAGCCGATGTCGTAGGCCCATCCGTCGCCGCCGAAGACCCACACGGATTTCTTGGTGAACAGGTCCGCGTCGGCCGCGATGGCCAGCAGGGCCGGATCGAGGGTGCCTTCCAGGGCGGCCTTCAGGGCCGCGCCGGTGGCGGCGGATTCCTCGGGATCGTCCTTGGCGGCCAGCCAGTTCTCCAGGGCGGTTTTTATCTCGCCGGGGGCTCCGCACAGGGCCTGTTCGCAGTTGGCGATGAGGATTTCACGGCGGTTGTTCAACCCCATCTCGATGCCGTAGCCGAACTCGGCCGCGTCCTCGAACAGCGAGTTGCCCCAGGCCGGGCCGAACCCGTCGCGGTTGACGCAGTAGGGGGTGGAGGGGGCCGAAGCGCCCCAGATGGACGAGCAGCCCGTGGCGTTGGCGATGACCATGCGCTCGCCGAACAGCTGGGTCAGGACCTTGACGTACGGGGTCTCACCGCAACCGGCGCAGGCCCCGGAGAACTCCATGAGCGGCTGGCGGAACTGGGAGCCCTTGACCGTGTCGCGCTTGAAGGCGTCCTGGTAGGCGATGGTTTCGGTGAAGTCGAAGTTGGGCACCTGCTCGCCGGTCTGGGAGGCGATGGGCTGCATGACCAGGGCCTTTTCCTTGGCCGGACAGATGTCGGCGCAGTTGCTGCAGCCCAGGCAGTCCAGGGTGTTGACCTGCAGGCGGTAGCGCATGCCCTTGACGTCCTTGCCCTTGGCCTCGACGGTCACGAAGCTCTCGGGCGTGTTTGCGGCGTCGGCTTCGGTGACGAGCACCGGGCGCAGGGCGGCGTGCGGGCAGACAAAGGCGCACTGGTTGCACTGGATGCAGTTGTCCGCAATCCACTGGGGCACGTTGATGGCCACGCCGCGCTTTTCGTATTTGGAGGTGGCGGCGGGCATGGTCCCGTCCTTGGAGAAGGCCGACACCGGCAGGGTGTCGCCCTTCTGGGCCAGCATGGGGCGCATGACGTTTTTCACGTAATCGGGCTCGTCGGTGGCGGGCGCGGGCTCGTCCTTGAGGTCCGCCCAGGAGGCCGGGACGTCGACCTTGACCAGGGCGTCCGCCGCCTTGTCCACGGCGGCGCAGTTCATTTCGACGATCTTCGGGCCCTTCTTGCCGTAGGCGGCCTCGATGCCGCCTTTGAGCAGGCTGACCGCCTGGTCGAACGGGATGACGTCGGCCAGTTTGAAGAAGGCGGTCTGCATGACCATGTTGATGCGCCCGCCCAGGCCGACCTCGGCTGCGATCCTGACCGCGTCCACGGTGTAGAACTGGAGCTTTTTCTCGGCGATGGTCCGGCGCATGGCGGCCGGGAGCTTCTTTTCGATCTCGTCGCCGGTCCAGGGGCAGTTCAGCACGAAGGTGCCGCCGTCCTTGATCCCTTCGAGCACGTCGTAGAGGTTGACGTAGCTCGGGTTGTGGCAGGCCACGTAGTCGGCGGCGGTGACCAGGTAAGTGGACTGGATGGGCTGCTCGCCGAAGCGCAGATGGGAGATGGTGATGCCGCCGGACTTCTTGGAGTCGTAGGCGAAGTAGCCCTGCGCGTACATGTCGGTGTTGTCGCCGATGATCTTGATGGCCTGCTTGTTCGCGCCCACCGTGCCGTCCGAACCGAGACCCCAGAACTTGCACTGCACGGTGCCTTTGGGGGTTGTGTCCAGGGTCCCGGTCGGGACGAGGGAGGAGTTCGTCACGTCGTCGTCGATGCCCACGGTGAAGCGGGTCTTGGGGGCTGCGGCGGCCAGGTTGTCGAACACGGCCCTGACCATGGCCGGGGTGAATTCCTTGGAGCCCAGGCCGTAGCGCCCGCCGACCACGGCGGGGCCGTGGCCCTGCTCGAAGAGCACGGCGCAGACGTCCTGGTACAGGGGGTCGCCCATGGCGCCGGGTTCCTTGGTCCGGTCGAGGACCGCGAGCTTCTTGCAGGAGGCGGGCAGCACGGCCAGGAAATGGGCGGCGGAGAACGGGCGGTACAGGCGGACCTTGATCAGGCCGACCTTTTCGCCGTCCGCGACCAGCCGGTTGACCACCTCCTCGATGGTCTCGCAGCTGGAGCCCATGGAGACGATGACCCTTTCCGCGTCGGGCGAGCCGACATAGTCGAAGGGCTTGTACGCGCGTCCGGTCAGGGCCGAGACCTTGGCCATGTACTCTTCCACAATGGCCGGGATGGCGTCGTAGTTGGGGTTGGCCGCCTCGCGTCCCTGGAAATAGATGTCCGGGTTCTGGGCCGTGCCCCGGATGTCCGGGTGCTCGGGGTTCATGGCGCGTCTGCGGAACGCGGCCACCTTGTCCCGATTGAGCAGGGGCAGCATGTCCGCGTAGTCGATGGTCTCGATCTTCTGGATCTCGTGGGAGGTGCGGAAGCCGTCGAAGAACGAGACGAAGGGCACGGACGACTCGACCGTGGCCAGGTGGGCGACCAGGGCGAGGTCCATGACCTCCTGCACGCTGGCCGAGGCGAGCATGGCGAAGCCGGTCTGGCGGCAGGCCATGACGTCCTGGTGGTCGCCGAAGATGGACAGGGCGTGCCCGGCCACGGCGCGGGCCGAGACGTGGAACACGCAGGGCATGAGTTCGCCCGCGATCTTGTACATGTTCGGGATCATCAGCAGCAACCCCTGCGACGCGGTGAAGGTCGTGGTCAGCGCGCCGCCGGCCAGGGACCCGTGGACCGCGCCCGCCGCGCCCGCCTCGGACTGCATCTGGCGGATCTTCAGGGTGTGGCCGAAGACGTTCTTCTTGTTCTGCGCGGCCCATTCGTCGGCGATCTCGCCCATGGTGGACGAGGGGGTGATGGGATAGATGGCGGCGGTCTCGCTCATGGCGTAGGCCACCCAGGCGGCGGCGGTGTTGCCGTCCATGGTCTTCATTTTGGACATGTCATACTCCGTTTTTTATGTCTCTGGGGTATTCAGCTATATACTATTTTTCGATCAGGGTCTTGGTGGCGTGGGCGATTTCCAGCTCCTCGTCGGTCGGGACCACGAGCACGGCCACCGGGCTGTCTTCGGTGCTGATGCGCCGCACGCCCGGCTCGCGCCGTTCGTTGCGCTCGGTCGAGAGCCTGATGCCGAGTCCTTCCAGCCCCTTGCAGGCCTCGGCCCGGACAAAGGCGTCGTTTTCGCCGATGCCTGCCGTGAAGACCACGGCGTCGGCCCGGCCGAGCACGGCCAGGTACGCCCCGATCTGCGCCTTGACCCGGTAGGCGAACATCTCGAAGGCGAGCTGCGCCTTGTCGTCGCCCCTTTCGCGGGCCGCGTGCACGTCGCGCATGTCGCTTGCCCCGCAGACGCCGAGCAGGCCGCTCTGTTTGTTCAGCAGGGCGTCCACCTCGGTCACGCTCATCTTCCTGTGCCGGGCGATGAACGGGAACAGGGCCGGGTCAACGTCGCCCGAGCGGGTGCCCATCATCAGTCCGGCCAGGGGGGTCAACCCCATGGTCGTGTCCACGCAGCGGCCGTTCTTGACCGCCGCCATGGAGCAGCCGTTGCCCAGGTGGGCGGTGATCAGGTCGATCTCGTCCACGGGCTTGCCGAGGAACTTGGCGGCCTCGCGGGTGACGTACTTGTGCGAGGTCCCGTGGAAGCCGTACTTGCGGATCTTGAGCTCCTCGTAGAGGTCCATGGGCACCGGGTAGAGGAACGCCTTGGGCGGCATGGTCTGGTGGAATTCGGTGTCGAACACGGTCACGTTGGGCGTGCCGGGAAAGAGCTCCAGCGCGGCCTCGATGCCCACCAGGTTGGCGGCGTGCAGGGGCGCGAGCGGGACGTTCGCCCGGATGGTCTCGACCACGTCCGCGTCCACCAGGACCGGGGCCGAGAAGGACTCGCCGCCCTGGACCACGCGGTGGCCCACGGCGTCGATGTCGGTCAGGGAGCCGATGACGCCCCAGTCCTCGCCGATGAGTTTTTCGACCATCAGCCCCATGGCCGCCTTGTGGTCCGGAATCGTCTTGTGCTCCACGGACCTGGCGTCGGGCCACTTGTCCGGGTTGGACTTCTGGGTGATGGAGCCCATGTCCTCGCCGATGCGTTCGATCAGGCCCGAGGCCATGACACGATCGCCGTCCATGTCGATGAGCTGGTACTTGAGCGACGAACTGCCGGAGTTGATGACCAGGATATGCATGCTAGACGTTCCTTTGGGCCTGCGCCTGGATGGCGGTGATGGCCACGGTGTTGACGATGTCGCGCACGCGGCAGCCGCGCGACAGGTCGTTGACCGGCTTGTTCAGCCCCTGGAGGACCGGGCCGATGGCCGTGGAGCCGGGCACGGCCCGCTGCACGGCCTTGTAGGTGTTGTTGCCGGTGTTCAGGTCCGGGAAGATGAAGACCGTGGCCTTGCCCGCCACCTCGGAGCCGGGCAGCTTGGTCCGGGCCACTTCCGGGTCCACGGCCGCGTCGTACTGCAGCGGCCCCTCGATGGGCAGGTCGAGCCCGCGCTCGGCCGCCAGCTTCCTGGCGATGGCCGTGGCCTCGGCCACCTTGTCCACCTCCGCGCCCGTGCCGGACCCGCCCGTGGAATAGGAGAGCATGGCCACATACGGGTCGATGCCGAAGATGCGGGCGGTCCGGGCCGAGCTGAGCGCGATCTCCGCGAGCTGCCCGGCGTCGGGTTTCGGGTTGACCGCGCAGTCGCCGAAGCAGACCACGCGGTCGCCCATGCACATGAGGAACACGGACGAGACAATGGAGGCGTCCGGTCTGGTCTTGATGAATTCGAAGGCGGGCCGGATGGTCTGGGCCGTGGTGGTCACCGAGCCGGAGACCATGCCGTCGGCGTGCCCGGCGTGGACCATCATGGTCCCGAAATAGGTGGGGTCCACGAGGCGGTCCCGGGCGTCCTCCATGCGGATGCCCTTGTGCTTGCGGGCCTCGAAGTAGCGCTTGGCGTAGTCCTCGAACATGGGGGCCTGGGCAGGGTCCACCACGTCCGCGCCGTTGAGTTGCACCCCGAGGTTGGCGGCCTGGGTCCGGATGGCCTCGGGGTCGCCGAGCAGGGTGATGTCGGCCACGTTGCGCCGCTGCAATATTTCCGTGGCCCGGAGGATGCGTTCGCTCGACCCCTCGGGCAGGACGATGCGCATGCGCTGCGCCCGGGCCTTCTCGATCAGGTTGTACTCGAACATGATCGGCGTGATCTTGGTGGACTGGGTGGTCACCAGCCGGTCGCGCAGCTCCTCAATGTCCACCCGTGACTCGAACAGGCCGATGGCCGCCGCGATCTTGGCCGGGTGCTCGGGGTCGATGGTCCCGTGCAGGGCCTGGAGGGTCTGGGTGGCCTTGAAGGTGTGGTCCTCCACGCTCAGAATGGGCAGCGGGATGCCGGTCCAGCCCTCGATGAGCCGGTGCATGGTCATGGACGGCTGGATGCCGCCGGTCAGGACCATGCCCGCGATGTTCCCGTAAGCGGCGGACTGGCGCGAGGAGATGGCCGCCAGGATGATGTCCATGCGGTCGCCGGGGGTGATGATCAGGGCCCCGTCCTCGATGTACTCCAGGAAATGGGAGATGTGCATGGCCGCGGTCAGGAAGCTGTCCACCTGGGTGTCCAGGCTGCCGTGGCCGTAGAGGACCTTGGCGTCCAGCCACTTGATGACGTCGTGGATGGTCGGGTTGCCCAGACGCTTGTCGTCCGGGATGGCGTAGGTCAAAAGCGGGTGCGAGGTGCTGGTCCGGGCCTCGATGTCCTTCAACGTCTCGGGCGAAAAGTCCGGGCGGGCGCGGTTGACGATCAGCCCCATGACCTCCAGGCCGCGTTCCTCGAAGATGGCCACCGTGCGCTGGGCCGAGCTGCACACCTCGTCGTCGGAGCGGTCCATGCCGTTGACTACGACGAGCACCGGGCAGCCCAGGTTGGAGACGATGGAGGCGTTGATCTCGAACTCCAGGGTGGCGCTGCCGCCGATGTAGTCCGTGCCCTCGCAGAGCACGAAGTCGTACTCCTTCTCCAGCTCCTTGAACTTGTTCAGGGTGCTCTCCAGCAACAGCTCCTTGTTCCCGCCGTTGATCAGCCTGCGGGCCTCGCTCAGGGTGTAGCCGTAGGTCCGCTCGTAGTCCTGGTCGAGCTTGAAATGGCGGAGCATGAGGTCGATGTCGTGGTCCCTGCGGCCGTCCACCGGGTCGCTGATGACCGGGCGGAACACGGCCACGCGCTGGAGGCTGGCGCGCAGCAGGTGCATGACCCCGAGGACGATGGCGGACTTGCCGCTGCGGGCTTCGGTGGCGGCTATGTAGAGGCTCTTGGACATATCGGTCTCCTTGGACCGGCCCGGTGGAGAACCGGGAGAAGGCGGTTGTCGGTTCGCCTCCTCCCGGCCGGATGCCGTGGGTGACGTCGGGGCAGTGACGACGGCATCCGCTATGCTCCGTAGGGCATGGGGTATGGCAATGGGTTAACTTTCCGGGGCGCTTTCCCTTTCCTCGGCCAGGAACGGTTCGTCCCGGTCGTAGCAGACCAGGCCGCAGCGCAGGCAGCGGTCGGCCTCGGCCAGGGCCTGCGGTTCGTCGAGCGGGCCCTCCACCTCGTTGAAGGTGCAGTTGCGCTCGTCGCCGTGGCACAGGTGGGGCAGGACCGCCCGCTTCTTGCGCTCCACGGAATCGATTTCCTTGAACAACGTGTACGGGATCATGCCCTTCTGGGTGGTCTCCGGGACCGGGATGGCCGCTTCGGTCAGGTGGTAATGGATGGACCGGGCCGCCTTGCGCCCGTCGCCGATGGCCGAGATGACCAGGTCCGGGCCGGTGTAGACGTCGCCCGCGGTGAACACGCCGGGGATGGCGGTCTCGAAGGTGTCCGGGTCGGCCACGATGGTCTGCCATTTGGTGGTTTCCAGCGGGCAGGTTCCCTCGGGGCTGTCGTCGTACAGGCAGGCGAGGTCCGGCTTCTGGCCGATGGCCGGGATGATCAGGGTGGCCTCCATGCGCTGCTCGGAGCCCTCCTTCTTGACCGGGCGGCGGCGTCCGGACTCGTCCGGCTCGCCGAGCTCCATTTCGTAATATTCCAGGTGGGTGGCCCGGCCGTTCTCGTCGCCGATGACCCGGGCCGGGGCGGCCAGGAACTTGAACCGCACGCCCTCGTCCTCGGCCCCGACGATCTCCTCCACGTCGGCGGGCATCTCGTTGCGGGTGCGCCGGTACATGAGGGTGACTTCCGCGCCCAGGCGCACGCAGGTCCGGGCCGCGTCGATGGCGGTGTTGCCGCCGCCGACCACGATGACTTTGTTCCCGGTCTCGGGCTTCTGGCCCAGGGCGTGGGCGGTCAGGAATTCGATGCCGCCCATGACGCCGTCCAGGTCCTCGCCCTCGGCGTACATGCCCGACGCCTGCCACGCGCCGATGCCGATGAAAACCGCGTCGAAGCCGTCGGCCTTGAGGGATTCCAGGGTGAAGTCGCGGCCGAATTTGGTGTTCATACGCGCCTCGATGCCGAGGTCCAGGATGCCCTGGATCTCCCAGTCGAGGTCCGCCTTGGGCAGCCGGTACTCGGGGATGCCGTAGCGGGTCTGGCCGCCGAGCTTGGGCATGGCGTCGAAGATGGTCGGGCTGTGGCCCAGGCGGCGCAGGAAATAGGCGCAGGACAGGCCGGCCGGGCCGCCGCCGATGACGGCCACGCGCTTGCCGGTGTCCGCGGCGCAGGGCACGGGCAGGTGCACGCCCGAGCGCAGTTCGCGGTCGGCCACGAACCTCTTTAACATGTTGATGCCCACGGTCTCGTCCACGTACTGTCGGCGGCAGACCGTCTCGCACGGGCGGGGACAGACCCGGCCGCAGGTCACCAGCAGCGGGTTGCGCTCCTTGATGGTCATGACCGCGCCGTCGTAGTCGCCCGCCTTGATCTGTTCGATGTAGCGCGGGATGTTGATCTGGGCCGGGCACTTCTGGCGGCACGGGGCCAGGCAGTCGGTGGTCTGGTTGAGGTGCAGGAGCCGCGCGGACATGCCGGACACGCCGATGACCCCGCGCGGGCAGGCGTCCACGCAGTTGCCGCACGCCTTGCACTGGTCCGGGTCGATGACCGGCAGCCCCTCCGGGCCCATGTGGATGGCGTCGAAGGGGCAGGCACGTACGCAGGAGCCGAGCCCCAGGCACCCCTCGGGGCAGGACTTGGACCCGCCGTAGAGCAGGTGGGCGGCCCGGCAGTCGAGCGCGCCCTCGTAGTGGAACAGGTCCGTCGCCCGCAGCCCGCCGGTGCAGTCGCGCACGGCCAGCTCGGGCTCGCGCTCGATGACCTCCTGGCCCATGAGGGCGGCGATGGTGGCGATGGCCTCGCCGTCGGCCACGATGCAGACCGAGGCCGGGGCCTTGCCCGCCACGATGGCGGCCGCCGCGCCCGAGCAGCCGGGGAAGCCGCAGCCGCCGCAGTTGGCGCCGGGCAGGTTGTCCTCGATGAGCGCGATGCGCGGGTCCTCCTTGACGAAGAGGAGCTTCGAGGCGATGCCCAGGATGGCCGCGGCCAGCAGGCCGATGCCGAACAGAGTCAGTCCCGATGTCAGTATCATGATGTCGTCCCGTTCTGCGTTGCAGTCGTTAAATCATGCCCTTGAAGGCGAAGAAGGCGAGCGACATGAGCCCGGCCATGATCAGACCGATGGGCGTGCCGCGCATGGCGATGGGCAGCCGCCGCACGGCCAGCTTCTCGCGGATGCCCGCCAGCAGGACCAGGGCGAGCATGAAGCCCAACCCCGAGGCGAAGGAGAACAGGACCGTCTTGACGAAGCCGAACTCCTCGCGCTGGCAGATGAGCGCGATGCCCATGACCGCGCAGTTGGTGGTGATGAGCGGCAGGAAGATGCCCAGCGACTTGTACAGCGGCGGGACCATCTTCTTGAGGAACATCTCCACGAACTGGACCAGGGCCGCGATGACCAGGATGAAGGCCAGGGTCTGGAGGAAATCCAGGCCGAAGGGGGCCAGGACGTACTCCTGGACCAGCCAGGTGAAGGCCGCGGCCATGACGGCCACGAAGACCACGGCTCCGCCCATGCCCAGCGCCACGCCCGTGTCCTTGGACGTGCCGATGAACGGGCAGTTGCCCAGGTACTGGGCCAGGACGATGTTGTTGACGAACATCGCCCCGATGAAGAGAAGGAAGTATTCCTGCATGATCAGTTCCTCGGGAGGCTGTTGAAAAACGGCGATCTGCGTCGTTGCTTCAAAAAGTTCAACCCCTCGCGTACAGGAAGTACGTTTCGGCCTTGAGCTTTTTTCGCGCCTGGCATCTCACCATTTTTGAACAGCCTCCGATTTTGACTTTTAAAATACCCGTCAACAGTTCTTGTGGCCACAGCCGCCGCACGCGCCGCAGTCGTGGGTCGGGCCCTGGACGGCGGCCAGCCCCTTGCGCTTGCGCCGGACGTTCTCGACGAAGGTCATGATGCACAGCAGCACGCCCAGCGACACGAACGCGCCCGGGGCCTGGACCATGATGCCGATGGGCTCGAATCCGTCCCAGGCCACGTTGACCCCGAAGATCATGCCCGTGCCGAGCAGTTCGCGCAGGGCCCCCAGGAAGGTCAGGGACATGGTGAACCCGAGCCCCATGCCCAGGCCGTCGGCCATGGACAACAGCGGCGGGTTCTTGGAGGCGAACGCCTCGGCCCGGCCCAGGATGATGCAGTTGACCACGATGAGCGGCACGAAGATGCCCAGCCGCTGGTAGAGCGGGTAGGCGAAGGCCTGCATGAGCAGCTCCACGGCCACCACCAGGGAGGCGGCGACCACGATGAAGCAGGCGATGCGCACCTTGGCCGGGATGATCTTGCGCAGCAGGGAGATCATCAGGTTGGACAGGGCCAGGACGAAGACCACGGCCACGCCCATGCCGAGCCCGTTGTCGGCCGTGTTGGTCACGGCCAGGGTGGGGCACAGCCCCAGGACCAGCTTGAACGGGGGCAGGTCGGTCCACAGCCCCTTGGAGAATTCCTTCCACAATCTGCTGTTCATTGTCGGCTCCATGCGGCGGGGCGGCCTACGACCAGCCGCCGGCGAGTTTGTCTTTCAGGGCGTTGAAGATGGCGATGGCCTGGCGCACGGCGGTCACGGTGCCGGTGGACGAGATGGTCGCCCCGGCCACGGCCTCGATGTCGCCGCCGTTTTTCTTCAGGTCCACTTCCTTGAGCGAGTGTCCCCGGAACTGGGTGGTGTAGCCGTGTTCGGTCACGCGCGCGCCCACGCCGGGCGTCTCCTTCAGGGTGGTGATGCCGATGCCGGTCAGGGTCATGGCGTGCACGTCGAAGCCGACCATGACGCCGATGTCGCCGCCGTAGCCCTTGCCCGAGGTCTCGAAGGCCACCGCGGTCAGCTTGCCGCCCTTGAGGGCCGGGAACACGGTCACGGTCCTGCCGTCCACGTCGAATTTCTTGCGGTCCTTGATGGGGTTGTTGTCGTAGCCGCTTAATACCGACTCGATGGCCGGGGCCTGCACGTAGGTCAGGACCTGCTCCTCGATGATCGGGGCCGTGACCTCCTTCAGGGCGGCCAGGGAGATGCCCGCGATGCCGCAGATGAGCGACAGGACGAGCATCATTTTCATCATTTCCTTCATGGCCTATCTCCTTCCGAACGGCTTGGGCCGGATGCGTTCGAGCACCGGGGTGAACAGGTTGGCCAGCAGGATGGCGAAGGGCACGCCGTCCGCGTACGCGCCGTAGACGCGGATGATGATGATCAGCGCCCCGATCATGAGGCCGAAGAGCAGCATGGGCACCTGCCGGTTGGGGCTGGACGGCCCGTCCGTGGCCAGGAAGAAGGCCCCGAACAGGGTGGACCCGGTCAGCAGGTGGAAGGCCGGGGAGGCGTAGATGGACGGATCGAGCCAGTGGAACAGGAAGGCGGCCAGGGCCGCGCCGCCGATGACGCCCACCGGGATGATGGACGAGATGTGCTTGCGCATGACCAGGAGCATGCCGCCCAGGAGCACGCCCGCAATCTGGACCGCGCCCAGGCCGCCGAGCTGCTTGCCCAGGAAGAGTTGCCGGGTGTCGGTGATCTGGACCGCGTCCAGGCCGAAATCCTTGAGTTGGGCCAGGGGGTAGGTCAGGTCCGTGGCCAGCATGGAGGCGTTCACGTCCATGTAGGCGGGCCAGGAGATGCGGCAGATGGCCCAGCCGATGAGCGGGGCGCAGAACGGGCTGCCGCCCAGCGGCCCGAAGACCATCTTGCCGAGCACGATGGAGGCCGCGCTGCCGAAGGCCGCCAGCCACCAGGGGGCCGAGGCCGGAAGCAGGAAGGCGAAGGACAGCCCCACGGTGAAGGCGTGGAGGTCGTGGACATCGGTCTCCCGGTCCATGAAGCGGTCGCAGGCCATCTCGGCCAGCACGGCGGCTGCCATGGACAGGGCCATGACCCGCACGGCGGGCATGCCGAAGGTCATGCCCGCCATGACGGCGGCGGGCAGCATGGCCACCAGTATGATCAGCATCCGGTCCCGCACGGTGGTGCCGCAGTGGCGGTGGGGCGGGACCGAGACGGTCAGGGCAAAGGGGTTGAGGGGCTTCACGGCTGGGTTTCCTCCCCGGACTGGGCTTTGGCCTTCGCCAATTCGCTTTTGGCGAGCCGGATGTATTGGAGCATGGGGCGGCGGGCGATGCAGAAGAAGCCGCACAGGCCGCACTCGAAACAGGCGTCCACGGCCTCGGCTTCGGCCTTGGCGTATTGGCCGAACTCGGCGTAGCTGGTGATCATGGCCGGATCGAGCCGGGCCGGACAGCGCCGCACGCACTCGCCGCAGCCCACGCAGGCCGCGTCCACGGCCACCGGGGCCGGGTTGCGCACCAGGCTGACGCCGGTGGTGGCGCGGTCCACGCCCTGGCCGGGCGAGGCCGCGGCCAGGCCCCGGAGCACGCCGCCCAGGACGATGCGGTCCCCGTCGCGCAGGGTTTCGCCGTCATTGGTCAGGATTTCGCCCACCGGTGCGCCCAGGGTGATGATCCGGGCCGAGTTGCCCACGGTGACCATGGTTTCCATGACCGGCAGTCCGGAGTCCATGATCAGCCCGGCGTGGAAGACCGTTTCCAGGCCGACCACCAGGGTGTTGTCCGGCATCTCGATGCCGGTCACGGCCTTGGCCACCAGGGGGTCGAGGGGCTGGGGATACTGGTCTGACAGGACCTTGACCTCCATGCCCGGCAGGCTCTCGCGGACGCCCCCGGCCACGGCCAGGAACACGTCCACGGGCACGAAGCCCCGGACCAGGGCCTCGGCCCCGGCCTTGAGGATGTCGAGCTTCTCGGCCATGAGGGTCCGGCGGGAGAGCAGGCCGGGCTCCTCGTCCATGCCGTTGATGATCAGGGTGTCCACCTGGTCGCAGGCCGGGACGTCGGCCCCGAGCTCGCGCAGCCGGGCGAGGAGTTCCGGGCCGCTCAGGCCGTCCAGGATCTCGGGGGCCACGGTCCCGCCCTCCTCGTCGGGGGCGATGCGGATGCGGTACGGGTCCACGTGCTCCACGGTCCCGGCGCACGGGGCGTGGATGTCGCCCCGGCCCGGCGCTGACGCGGTGGCGATGCGCTCGCCGCGCTTGACCGTCTGCCCGCAGGTGACCAGCGGGCAGTGCCGGGCCAGGTTCATCTCCGCCTTGGCGGCGGGTGTCTCTTGAATGGTCATATTCCGTCTACCTGCTGATGTGGCATTGGTTGCAGTGGTCCGGGCCGTAGGGGCCCGCGCCCATTTCCTCGTGGCAGGACATGCACTGGTCGTGGAAGGCGTTCATGCGCGGCAGGACCAGCTCCCTGGTCTCGGCCTCGTGGCACTGGTTGCAGGCCGAGAAGTCGCCGTCGTAGTCGGTCATGTCCTTCTGGATGTGGCAGGACTTGCAACTGGACAGCCCCTTGTCGAACATGTCCTCGTGGCACTGGCCGCAGCTCTGGTGCCCGGCCTCGCGCATGGACAGGAGCTTGTCCGTGCTCTTCTCCGCATGGCAGTTGGTGCACTTCTGCGGCTCGGGCTCGATCTCCTTGCCGTGGTGGCAGTCGGAGCAGTCCGAGGCGTACTCGGTGTGGGCCTCATGGTCGAAGTTGATCTTGTCGTATTCCACGTGGTGGCAGCGCACGCAGTAGGATTCGTTGGGAAAGGAATCCACGTGACTGTCCACGAAATTCTTGTCGAACGTGTTCGGATGGCAGGAGCCGCAGGCCAGGGCTCCGTCCTCGGGGCTGACGATGGGCTGGGCCCTGTCGTGGTGGCAGCGGGAGCACTCGATCCCGTAGTCCCGGTGGTGGACCAGATGGGAGAAAATGACCTTGCCCCCGTTGTTCTGGAACAGGATGCGCACGGGCATCGGTTGCGACTGGCCAGAGCGGACATACCCGACGATGGCCACCGCCAGGAGCACGATGGTTGCCGCAATGACCGGAAATATCTTCGATTTTGAACGCATCTTTCCTCTCCGCCGTTATCGGGACGGCAGCACCGGGTTATTACAGGTGAATGATTTGCGTCGATCTGCGGGCGGCCGGAGCCGCCCGCAGGGTTGTGTCGTTACTTGGGAATGACCGCCCAGCTCGGCACGTGGGTGAGATCCACGCCCCACAGCACCGGGAGGATGTAGACCACGAAGGCCGTGATTATGATCGTTCCGAATATGTTCAGCCAGACGCCCGCCTTGGCCATCTGCTTGATGGTCACGCACCCGCTGCCGAAGATGACGGCGTTGGGCGGCGTGGCCACCGGGAGCATGAAGGCGTAGGAGGCCGCGACGCACGCGCCCACGATGGTGGCGAACGGGTGCACGCCCATGGCGATGGCCGCCGAGCCCATGATGGGCACGAGCAGGGTGGCGGTGGCGGTGTTGGAGGTGATCTCCGTCAGGAAGATGGTGATCAGGACGACCACGCCCACGAAGACGATCATGCTGGTGCCCGCGAGCCCGCCGAGCTGGCTCGCGATGTAGGCGGCCAGGCCGGTCTTGGCGAAGCCGTTGGCGATGGCCAGGCCGCCGCCGAAGAGCAGGATCACGTCCCAGGGAATCTTGACGGCGGTCTTCCAATCCAGGAGGAACTCGCCCTTTTTGAAGTTGGTCGGGATGGCGAACAGGATGAGCGCGCCGAGGATACCGATGGTGGCGTCGCCGATGTACTTGAAGTGGGGCATGATGCCCAGAACGAAGGCGGACTTGGCCATGAAGCCGCGCGCCAGCCAGAAGGCGGCCATGAAGCAGCCCACGATGACGATCTTCTTTTCCTCGCGGGACATGGGGCCGAGCTTCTTCACTTCGTCGTTGATGATCTTGGCGCCGCCGGCCAACTCCATGCCGCCGGTGGGGAACAGGATCTTGGTCAGCAGGACCCAGGCAAAGGCCATGGTGATGACGGCGAGGGGAACGCCGAAGAGCATCCACTGGCCGAAGCCGATCTGCACGCCGAACATCTTCTCGACCATGCCGGCCATGACGGTGTTGGGCGGGGTGCCGATGATGGTGGCCACGCCGCCGATGGACGCGGCGTAGGCGATGCCGAGCATCAGGCCTCGGCCGAAGTTGAACTCGGGGCCGACGTGGACGCTGCACTCACGCAGGTGGTCGGTGTCATAGCCCGTGGCCTGCTGGATGACGGCCAGCCCGATGGGCACCATCATCATGGCGGTGGCGGTGTTGGACACCCACATGGACAAAAAGCCGGTGGCGACCATGAAGCCCATGATCATGCGCGCCGGGCTCGTGCCGATGGCCTTGATGGTGTACAGGGCCACGCGGCGGTGCAGGTTCCACCTCTCCATGGTCACGGCCAGGAAGAAGCCGCCCATGAACAGGTAGATCAGATGGTTGGCGTACGGGGACGTGGACGCCGCGGATTTCATGACGCCCAGCAGGGGGAACAGGGCGATGGGCAGCAGCGAGGTCGCCGGAATGGGGATCGCCTCGGTGATCCACCAGATTGCCATCAGCGCGGTGACCGCCGCCACGCGCCAGGCTTCGACCTTCATGCCTTCGGGCGCCGGGATGAGCAGCATGGCAATGAAGACGATGGGCCCCAGGAAGAACCCCATTCGCTTGCCCTTGTTGGAATCAGCCTGATCAGACATTTTACACTCCTCAATTAGTGATTTTTCACCTCGGAAAGGACCGCAACCCCAGACGGCGCTGAGGAAAAATGCCGGGCGGAGCACCCCGCTCCGCCCGGTACTTATTTTTATATTCCAAGATGATAGGTTTCAACGAATGCGCCGACACGCTTGCCGGACTCGGCGATGCGCTTGCCGAGCGAGGCCTTATACTCGTCCAGGTCGAGCTGCCTGCGGGCCACGCCCTCCTCCATGGCGGCCTTGGCCACGGCCACGGAGACGTACTCGATGAGCCGCAGGTCGAGCGCCTTGGGGATGACGTAGTCCACCCCGAACTCCAGCTTGTCCACGCCGAAGGCGTCGCAGACGTATTGCGGGGCCTCGGTCTTGGCCAGGTCGGCCAGGGCCTGGGCGGCGGCCAGCTTCATGCCCTCGGTGATGGCCGTGGCGCCGCAGTCGAGCGCGCCCCGGAAGATGAACGGGAAGCCGAGCACGTTGTTGACCTGGTTCGGGAAGTCCGAGCGGCCGGTGCCCATGATGCAGTCCGGGCGCGCCGCCTTGGCGTCGTCGTAGGTGATCTCCGGGTCCGGGTTGGCGCAGGCGAAGATGATCGGGCAGTTGTCGGACATGGACTTGACCATCTCCTTGGAGACGATGCCGCCCTTGGACAGGCCCAGGAAGCAGTCCGCGCCGACCATGGCCTCGGCCAGGGAGCCGTAAGCCTTCTCGGTGGCGTACTGCTGCTTGAACTCGTTCAGGTCGGTGCGGCCCTTGTTGATGTGGCCGCGCGAGTCGAACATGGCGATGTTCTCGAACTTCACGCCCATGTTCCGGTACAGGTTGGTGCAGGCGATGGCCGCCGCGCCCGCGCCGGAGATGACCACGCGCATCTGTGCCGGGTCCTTGCCCGAGATCTCGAGCGCGTTCATCATGCCGGCGGCGGTGACGATGGCCGTTCCGTGCTGGTCGTCGTGGAAGACCGGGATGTTCATTTCCTTTTTCAGCTTCTCTTCGATGTAGAAGCATTCCGGGGCCTTGATGTCTTCGAGGTTGATGCCGCCGAAGGTCGGCTCCAGGGCCTTGACCACGTCGCACAGGGCGTCGGGATCGGTCACGTCCAGGTCGATGTCGTAGACGTCCACGTCGCCGAAGACCTTGAACAGCACGCCCTTGCCCTCCATGACCGGCTTGCCCGCCAGGGGCCCGATGTTGCCCAGGCCCAGCACGGCGGTGCCGTTGGAGACCACGCCGACCAGGTTGCCCTTGCCGGTGTATTCGTAGACCAGCTCGGGGTCGGCGTGGATGGCCATGCACGCCTCGGCCACGCCGGGGCTGTAGGCCATGGACAGGTGTTTCTGGGTCTTGCACGGCTTGACCGGAACGACCTCGACCTTCCCCTTCCTGCCCTGGGAATGGTAGTCCAGGGCCTCCTGTTTGGTGAATAATGCCATTTGAAATCTCCTTGATGGTTGTGCGTTATTCGATGCCCGCGGCCTTGCGGTCGGGCACGGCGTACAGTTCGCCGCCGTGGGAATCGTTGATGACGAGCAGGGGGAAGTCCTCGACCTTCATCTCGCGGATGGCCTCGGGGCCGAGCTCGTCGAAGGCGATGACGTTGGACTCCACGATGGAGTTGGACAGCAGCGCGCCCGCGCCGCCGGTGGCACCGAAGTACACGGCGGTGTAGTCCTGCATGGCCTGGCGGGTGGCGGCGTCGCGCTTGCCCTTGCCGATGGTCGCCTTGAGCCCCAGGGAGTAGAGGCGCGGGGCGTAGGAATCCATGCGGTAGGAGGTGGTCGGACCGGCCGCGCCGATGGGACGGCCCGGAGGGGCCGGGGAGGGGCCGACGTAGTAGATGGCCGCGCCCTCGAGCTTGAAGGGCAGTTCCTTGCCCGCGTCGAGCAGGTCCACGAGCTTCTTGTGGGCCGCGTCGCGCGCGGAATAGATGGTCCCGGTCAGGAAGACCACGTCGCCCGCCTTGAGCTGGGCGATGGCCTCGTCGGTCAGCGGGGTGTTCAGTTTGTATTCAGCCATTAGAGTACGACCTCCTCGTGCCGCTGGGAGTGGCACTGCACGTTGACGGCCAGGGGAAGGCTCGCCAGGTGGCACGGTTCCATGGTGATCTTCACGCCGAGCACGGTGATCTTGCCGCCCAACCCCATGGGGCCGATGCCCAGCGCGTTGATGGCGTCCTCGAGTTCCTTTTCCTTGGCCGCGATCTCCGGGTCGGGATGGACGTCGTCGAGCTTGCGCAGCAGGCCGCGCTTGGCGATCTTGGCCGCGTGCTCGAAGGTCCCGCCGATGCCCACGCCGATGACCGTGGGCGGGCAGGGGTTCGGGCCCGCCTCGGCCACGCGGTTGATGACGAACTTCTTGATCCCCTCCCAGCCCTGGGCCGGGGCGAGCATGGTCACGCGGCTCATGTTCTCGGCGCCGCCGCCCTTGGCCATGTAGGAGATCTTGAGCTTGTCGCCGGGCACGAAGTCGAAGTGGATGATCGCCGGGGTGCCGTCGCCGGTGTTGGCCCGGGAGAGCGGGTCGCAGGCGGATTTGCGCAGGTAGCCGTCGGCGTAGCCCTTGCGGGTGCCCTCGTTGATGGCGTCGCGCAGGTTGCCGCCCTCGACCCGGACCTCGTCGCCCACTTCCACGAAGTAGACGGCCAGTCCACAGTCCTGGCACAGGGGCAGCTTGGTGTCGAAGGCCAGGTCCGCGTTCTCCAGGAGCTGGCGGAGGACCTCCTTGGCCGAGGCGCTGGTTTCGTCCGCCATGGCCTGTTCGAGCTTGGCGCGCACGTCGGCGGGCAGTTCGGTGTTGGAGCTGACGCACATCTTGGCGACGGCGTCGACGATGTCGCTGGTTTGGATGGTACGCATGCTATTTCTTCCTGAAGATCTGCTTCATTGCGGTGATGCCCATCTTGCGGCGCAGGAAGCCGAGCTGGTTCTGCAGGGGCAGCCCCTTGGGACAGACGTCTTCGCAGGCCAGCAGGCCCATGCAGCCGAAGATGCCG
The DNA here is from genome assembly GCF_041414475.1 of Pseudodesulfovibrio karagichevae. NCBI lineage: Bacteria > Pseudomonadati > Thermodesulfobacteriota > Desulfovibrionia > Desulfovibrionales > Desulfovibrionaceae > Pseudodesulfovibrio > Pseudodesulfovibrio karagichevae. The sequence goes on along the minus strand of NZ_JBGLYH010000027.1, from coordinate 29,943 downwards.
TTGTCGTTGCCGATGACCTCGAAGTATTCGCGGTCCGTGCGCTCGTCGCGGGGGTCGACCACGAAGCGGGCGATGCGGTTCAGGGCCGCGGCGCCCATGAAGTCGTCGCGCAGCCGCGCGGTGCCGCAGGCCGAGATGCAGCAGCCGCATTCGATGCAGCGCTCCAGCTCGTAGATCTGCTCGGCCACCGAGTTGTCCATGCGCTCCTCTTCCTTGGAGGGGTCGAAGACCTTGTTGGTGTGCACCCAGGACTCGGTCTTGGCGTACATCTCGCGGAACCAGACGCCCGTGTCCACGGACAGGTCGCCGACGAGCTTGAAGACCGGCAGGGGGTGCAGGATGATGTGGCCGGGCTGGTCCTTGGTCTTGGTCTGGCAGGCCAGGCCGGGGCGGCCGTTGATGACCATGGCGCACGCGCCGCAGATGCCCGCCCGGCAGCAGAAGTCGAAGATCAGGCTCGGGTCCTGCTCCTCGCGCAGCCGGTTCAGGGCGATGAACAGGGTCATGTTCGGCGTCTCGTCCAGGATGAACTCCTGCATGTGTGGGACGTCGCCCTTCCTCTCGGGATTATACCGGAATATCTCGAATTTCAGTTGTCTACCCATGATATGTTCCTTTCTTGACCGGGTTACTTCTTCTTCCCGATTTCGGTGACGGGGCTCTTTACGGTGCGCTCCGTCACGTACTTCTCGTCAGCCGGGATGATCTTGCCGCCGCCGTAGCCGCGGTCGCCCGGGGGCAGTTCGAACAGCGGAGTGGTGTCCTCGTACTTGAGGTCGGGCATGTCCGCGCCCTCGGGCCAGTAGGCCAGGGTGCGGTTGAGCCACTCGGCGTCGTTGCGCGCGGGGAAGTCCTCGCGGTTGTGGGAGCCGCGCGACTCCGTGCGCATGAGGGCGGCCTGGGCGATGCACATGGCCAGCCTGACCTGTCCCTCCAGCTTCATGGCGGCGGCCAGCTCGTGGTTGGCGCCCACGCCGTCGGAGACCAGGCCGACCTTGCGGGCCTTCTCCATGGTCCCCTGCAGGGTCTCGACGCATTCCTCGAGGCCTTCCTTGTTGCGGAAGACGAAGCAGCCCTTCATGAGCGCTTCCTGCATCTCGTTGCGCACCTCGTAGACGTTCAGCTTGCCGTTGCGGCCGTGGGTGACGTCGTGGATGCGCGCTTCCTGGCGCTTGACCTCGGCGTTGATCACCCCGGTGTCGAAGGTGGTCTCGTAGCCCTTCAGGAACTCGACGATCTTGGCGCCGATGATGCCGCCCGCGACCACGGTCTCGGCCAGGGAGTTGCCGCCCAGGCGGTTGAAGCCGTGCATGTCCCAGCAGGCCGCTTCGCCGGCGGAGTACAAGCCCTTGAGGCCGTAGACCGCGCCGTCCTTGTTGGTCCGGATGCCCGCCATGGTGTAGTGCTGGGTGGGCCGGACCGGGATCAGCTGGGTGCGCGGGTCGATGCCCAGGAAGTGGTGGCAGATCTCGTCCACTTCGCGCAGCTTGGTGGAGATGTGCTTGTCGCCGAGGTGGCGGATGTCCAGCCAGAGGTGTTCGCCGTAGGGGGACTTCACGCCCTTGCCCGCGCGCATGTGCTCGGTCATGCGGCGGGAGACTACGTCGCGGGAGGCCAGCTCGGCCTTTTCCGGCTCGTAGATGTGCATGAACCGCTCTTCGTTGACGTCGAGCAGCGTTCCGCCGTCGCCGCGGCAGCCCTCGGTGACCAGGATGTCGGTGGGCACGATGCCGGTGGGGTGGAACTGGATGGATTCCGGGTTGCCGATGGGCACCAGGCCGGTCTCGTGGGCCAGGATGTGGCCCGCGCCGTCGCAGATGACCGCGTTGGTGGTGGCCTTGTAGATGCGCCCGAAACCGCCGGTGCAGATGGCGGTGGCCTTGGCCAGGTGGACCTCCAGCTGGCCGTTGCGCAGGTCGCGGACCACCGCGCCCATGCACTTGTCGCCGTCGTGGATCAGGGAGACGGCTTCCTTCTTGTCGAACACGTCGATGCCCAGCTGGGCGCAGCGGTTGTCCATGGTGCACATGACCGCGTGGCCGGTGCCGTCCGAGGTGTAGCAGGTCCGCCACTTGGCGGTGCCGCCGAAGGAACGGGCCGTGATCAGCCCCTCGTTTTCTTCCTTTTCATATTTTTCGAATTTCTCGCCGCCCTTGAAGTAGAAGGACTGGCCGGGCACGACGCGGTTCCAAGGCACGCCCCAGGCCGCCAGGCGGCGCATCTCGATGGGCGCGGCGTCGGCGAAGAGGCGGGCGACCTCCTGGTCGCAGCCCCAGTCCGAGCCCTTGACGGTGTCGATGAAATGGACGTCCGGGTTGTCGCCCTCGCCCTTGGCGCAGTTGCCGAGCGCGGCCTGCATGCCGCCCTGGGCGGCCGAGGAGTGGGAGCGCCGGGCGGGCACGATGGACAGGCAGGTGGCCTTGAAGCCGTTCTGGGCGGCCTCGCAGGCCACGCGCTCGCCGGACAGTCCGGCGCCGATGACGAGCAGGTCGGAATAGAATGTCTGCATGGTGTTCACCTCGTTAGCTCAGCGTTATGAAGCGGATCAGGGTGATGACGCCGATGACCATGAAGATGGTGAACAGGGTCGTCTCGAAGCGCTTGAAGCCCTTCCGCTGGTCGGATTTCACGAAACCCCATTTCACGGCGATGCGGTAGAAACCGACGCTGACGTGAAGCTCCACGCTGGGAAGGAGGATCATGTAGAAAAGGAACCACCAGAAGTGCTGCATGCGCGCGGCGGACTTGGCGGCGGTGATGGGCAGGTCGTTGAGCACGACCCACATGTGGATGGCGCCCAGGATCAGGATGATCATGGCGGTCGCGGCCTGGACGACCCACAGCCAGGTGTCGCGGTGCTTCATCATCCTGGCGTGGGCCAGGATGGTGCCCTGCCCCTCGGCGCGGAAGGGGATCTTGCGCGCGGCCAGGGCGAAGTGGACCAGGAAGGTCAGAAAGATCAGCGGGCCGCCGACCTGGGCCATGTAGGTGGCCTCGAAGAAGCCGGCGATGGCGTTCATGACATTCGGGGAAATGACCACTGAGGACACGAGCAGCATGTGACACCACATGAATAGGATCAGGCTCGCCCCCGTCAGCATCTGCAGCCAGTCGAGGGCGGCATCGGTGAGGGACACGCCTGGAACGGATGTCGTAAAGGTTTTCATCATTCTTCACCTGTTGTTCATGATTGATACGAATTGAAAGAACCCTGCCTCTTCAGTCGCATCGCGACGCGCCCGGAACCCGCCCTCCGGACCGGGTCCGGCAAGCGCGTTCCTTCGCGGCTCGATGCGGTTGCCGAGATCCTCCAAAGAACCTCCTCAACACATCGGATATGGATCGCAACGGTTTCGGAAGAGCAACAGGCATGCCAGAAGAGCGTGACAGAAAAGTCACGCAATTCCACAGCTATAATACGTCGTGATAATGAAGATGAGCGGATTCTTGCCGATCGGGGGGCGTTCGGTCGGCAAGAATCCGCCGATGGGCTATTCGGACCGTTTCAGTCCGTATTTGGTCATCTTTTCGTTCAGGGTGCGGCGGGGGATGCCGAGGTCGTCGATGACGTCCTTGATGACGCCGCCGTTGCGGTTCAGGGATTCCTGGATGAGGTGCCGCTCGAACAGGGCGACCTGTTCGCGGAGGCCGACGGCCTGGGACGCGGTGTCTCCGGTCTTGGCGGACATGATCTTGGCGATGCGCTCCTTGGGCGGCAGGGGCGAGAGGATGTAGCGCTCGGCCAGGCTCTTGAGTTCGCGGACGTTGCCGGGCCAGTCGTGGCTCATCATCAGGGGCAGCCCCTCGGGCCCGAGCGGGGCGGCGATCACGCCGTAGGTGTCGGCCGTGCGCTCCAGGAAGAAGGAGAAGAGCAGGGGGATGTCGTCCATGCGCTCGCGCAGGGGCGGGACGTTCAACTCCACGGTATTGATGCGGAAGTAGAGGTCCTCGCGCAGCCGCCCCTCGTCGATGGCCGTGCGCGGATTCTCGTTCATGGCGGAAATCAGCCGAAAGTTCACCGGCCGGGGCGAGTTGGCCCCCAGCGGGGTGATCTCGCGCATCTCCAGCGCGCGGAGCAGCTTGCCCTGGACGTCCAGGGGCATGGAGTTGAGCTCGTCCAGGAACAGGGTCCCGCCGTTGGCCGCCTCAAGCTTGCCGATGCGCTTGCCCTGGGCCCCGGTGAAGGCCCCGCTGACGTGGCCGAACAGTTCGCTCTCGGCCATGTCCACCGGGATGGTCGCGCAGTTGAGCGCCATGTACGGGCCCTTGTTCAGCAGGGAGAGGTTGTGGATGGCCCGGGCGATGACCTCCTTGCCCGTGCCGGTCTCGCCGAAGATGAGCACGTTGGCCCGGGTGGGGGCGATGTGGGAGATCTCCTTCTTGAGCTCGCGCATGGGCTGGCTGGTGCCCACCAGCCGGGAGTCGATGCCCTCGCACTCGGACAGGGCCATCTTGAGCTGGCGGTTCTCGACCACCAGGCGGCGCTTTTCCAGGGCGCGTTTGATGGTCTCCACGATCTGCTCGGGGTCGAAGGGCTTTTCCACGAAATCGTAGGCCCCGCCCCGGATGGCCTCCACGGCCATGGCGATGTCGCCGTGGCCGGTGAACAGGACCACCGGGATGTGCTCGTCGATGGCCATGATCTTTTTCTGGAAGGCCAGCCCGTCCAGGCCGGGCATCTTCACGTCGGTCAGGACGATGCCCGCGTATTCCGGGGTGATGTCGCGCAACGCGACGCGCGCGTCCGCGTAGTCGGCGACCTCGAAGTCCGACAGCTCCAGCCATTGCCGGGCGGAGTCCCGGACCGACTGTTCGTCGTCCACCAATATGACTTTCTTCATGATTTATTCTTATCCTGTTGCTGCTTGGAAAGGGGAATATGGACAAAGAATTCGGCCCCGTTCGGGTCGCGGTTGGCCACCCGGAAGTCGCCCTTCATGTCCTTGACGATCTTGTAGGAGATGGACAGGCCGAGCCCCACGCCGATGCCCTCCTTCTTGGTGGTCACGAAGGGCTCGAAAATCTTCTTGCCGACCTCTTCGGCGATGCCGGGCCCGTTGTCCCAGACGTGGATGGTGGCCTTGTCGCCCTCCACGGACAGGCGCACGCCGATGAGCGGGGAGTCGACCTCCAGCAGGGCGTCCAGCGCGTTGCGGAAGAGGTTGATGAGGACCTGTTCCATGCGCATGCGGTCGCCCCGGATGAGCACCGGCTGGCCGGGCATGGACAGCTTGAGGTCGCAGTTCTCCACCAGGAACTGGTGCTTCATCAGGTTGACCGCCTCCTTGATGGCCAGGCGCAGGTCGAACTCGATGTCCTTGTCCGTGGTCCGCCGGGCGAACGACTTGAGCTGGCCCGTGACCTTGGCCATGCGGTCGCCCAGCTCCGAGACCTTGACCAGGGTGGGGTCCAGGTCGTCGAGCTTCATGCGCTTGAGCATCAACCGGCAGGAGGCCACGTAGGTCTTGGTGGCCGCGATGGGCTGGTTGAGCTCGTGGGCGATGGCCGTGGCCATCTCGCCCAGGGCGGCCAGCTTGCCCGCCTGGACCAGCTCCTCCTGGGCCGAGCGCAGCTCGTGCTCGGTGCGCTTGCGCTCCTCGACCTCCTGGGCCAGCTGGCGGTTGATGTCCCGGATGCGGTTGGCCTCGGCCGCCTGCTGCTTGGAGAGCTGCCGCTGGCGGCGCTCGCGCAGGAACAGGCGGGTCAGCACGGCCAGTCCGAGGAGCACGAAGGTGGTCAGGGAGACGCCCAGCGTCCGCTCCCAGAGCGGCCCCTGGGGCGTGAGATAGCTGATCTTCCAGTCCGTGCCCGGGATGCCCCGCGTGTTCAGCAGGAACCGCTCGGTGCCGATGGTCGTCTCCCGGACGAAGCCGAAGCGGGTCCGGGTGTGCCAGGCCAGGTGCTTGAGCTGGTACTTGGGATAGTGCTCGCGGTCGTGGATCTCCTGGAGCATGCTCGCGTCCAGCGGCGTCAGGGTCATGTACTTCCAGGACGGGCGGCTGGTCAGGACGATGACCCCGTTGGAGTCGGTCACCAGCAGGGTCTCGCCGCCCTCCTTCCAGAGGTGCTCCAGGGGGGAGAGGGCGATCTTGGCCACGGCCACGCCGATGATCTTGTCCCGGTCCTTGATGGGGTGGGAGATGTAGATGCCCGGCTCGCCCCGGGTGATGCCCACGCCGAAGAAGGTCCCCTGGCGGCCCTCCATGGCGTCCTTGAAATAGGGCCGGAAGCCGAGGTCCAGGCCGATGAAGGCGTTGGGCCGGTCCCAGTTGGAGGCCGCCTTGACGATGCCGTCCGTGCCGATGATGTAGACCACGGACGATTCGGCGATGGTGTTCACGCGCTTGAGGAAACGGTTGATGGGCTCGTCCTCGCCGCCCTTGGTCAGGAAGGCGGTGACCATGCCGTTCTCGGAGATGAGGTAGGGCAGGTATTCGTATTTGCGCAGCTCGGAGTCGAGCGTCATCTCGTACAGGGTCAGCCGCTCGTCCGAGACCCGTTCCAGGTCCTGGAGGTAGTCGTACTGCACCAGCAGGCCGACGATGAACGGCAGGCCTATGAGCAGGAAGATGCCCAGGGTCACGGCCGGGGTGTTGAATCGGGTCTCGTTGAAGGCTTTCATGCTGCCTCTATCCGGGTCCCCGCGTCTGCGGGGGTTGGGGCTGTTTCGGTCCGCTTCCCAACAATAGGCGGAAATCCGCCGATCGGGCAAGGGCAAATGCGGCGGCCCGTGGCCGTTGTTTTGTTCAACAACATGAAATCATGGGTATTGTTGATAAACAGGCGCGGCATCACGCCTAGATGCTAGCAAATAGGATACCGACACTCCGGCTCAGGGCCGATGTTTTCCGGGATCAGTGCGGGAAATTGTCGGTGTAGGCCACGGTCCGGTCGGGCAGAAACCAGATGCAGGCGCTGCTGGGCGAGTATTTCCTGAGGAAGGGCGCGCCCTTGGCCGGGCCCATGATGAACAGGGTGGTGGCCAGGGCGTCGGCCAGTTCGGCGGTGTCCGCGATGACCGTCACGCCGATGGACTTGTGGGCCGAGTCCATGGTCGCGGGGTCGATGATGTGGTGGCGCTCGATGGGGCCGCCCTTCCTGTCCGGGGAGACGAACTGGCGGTAGTCGCCCGAGCCGCACACGCCCTTGTCGCGGATGGTGATGGTCTGGAACACGGCGTCGTTGCGCGGGTGGCGGACGCCCACGTGCCAGTCGCGGTCGCCGAAGCAACGGAAGTCGCCGCCCGCCTCGACGATGCCGGACTTCACGCCGTGCTTTTGCAGCAGGGCCGCGGCCTCGTCCACGATGGCCCCCTTGGCGATGCCGCCGAGGTCGAGCGCCATGCCCTCCTTCTTGAGCCGCACCCGGCCGCCGGGCGGGTCCATGAGGACCATGCGGTAGTCCACCAACCCGGACTTGGCCCGGGCCACGGACTCGTCCATGGCGTAGTAGAAGGGCGAGGTGGTCAGGGCCCCCACGGTCGGGTCGAAGACCCCGCCGGTGGCCGCGCTGGACTTGAGCGCCCGGTCGAGCAGGGCGAAGGCGCGCGGCGTGACCTTGACCCAGGCGTGCCCGGCCGCGCGGTTGATCCGGCCGATGGAGCCGCGCGGGTTGCGGTGGTCGAAGTCCTGCTGCAGGGAGCGCATGGCGGTCATGGTCCGGCGGGCCGCCAGCTCGGCGGACTTGCGGCTCGGGGCCTCGATGGTCAGCTTGACCACGGTGCCCATGGCCACGTCGGTGAAGCGGTAGAGGCCGTCCTCGTGGGCTTCCATGCGCAGTGTGGGCGACAGGCTGAAGGCCAGTAGCAGGCCGAGGACCCCGGCGGCCAGCCCGGTGGCGGTCCAGGCCATGCCGCGCCCCCAGTGGAACTGGTCGCGGAAGACGTAGGCCAGCAGGGGCAGGCAGCAGAGCGCGCCGATCAGGCCCGCGATCTTCAGGCCCGGCACCGGGGAGTGTAGGGTGTGGACCACGGCCCCGCCGAGCAGCGGCCCCAGCAGGAAGCCGAGCCCGGAGGCCAGGTTGGCCGCGCCGAAGACCGCGCCCTGCCTGCGGCTCAGGCTCGAGGCGAAGAACATGGAGGCCGGGATGGACAGGGCCGCGCCCAGGCCGAGGAGCACGCCGAAGGTGGCGAATTGCCAGAGCATCCGGCATTCGCCCAGGGCGTAGAGCGCCCCGGCGCTGACGAGCATGCCCAGGACCACGCGGTCCGTGTCCGGGCTCTTGTTGCCGAACCGCCCGGTGAGCAGCAGCCCCAGGAAGGTGGCCAGCCCCGGCGCGGCGAAGGTGGCCGCGACGACCGGCCCGTGTCGGCCGAGCACGTCGGCCAGGACGATGGGATAGAAGGCGGTGGTCAGCCCGATGCCCAGGCTGCGCCCGCCGATGGCCAGGAGCAGGGAGGCGGCGCGGCCCTTCGACCGGACCGGCTCGGCCGTGGGCGAGTGCGGACGGCTGGTGGTCGCCTCGCCCGGCATGAGCAGGAAGGTGGCGGCCAGGGCCAGCCCCAGGCAGGCGGACAGGCCGATCAGGACCGGCCCCATGACCCCGGTGGTGTAGAGCAGGCTGCCGAGGATGGGTCCGGCAAAGGCGGCCGCGTTGAACAGGGCGGCGTGGGCCGCGAACCGGCGGGACAGGGCCGGACCGCTGGCCGAGCCGCCCAGGGCGGCCAGCCCCACGGGCCGGACCAGGCCGGTGACGATGCCCATGGACACCTGCACCGCGTACAGGGCGGTCAGGCCGGGGGACAGGAAATAGGCCAGGGGGATGATGCAGCCCGCGGCCGAGGCCAGGACCAGGACCGGCCTCGGCCCGAAGCGGTCGGCGGCCATGCCGGACAGGGGCGAGACCAGGAGCTTGGCCAGGTAGTACCCGGCGAAGGCGGTGCCCAGCCACGCGCCGCTGACCCGCTCGTCCAGGCTGAGCAGCGGGATGGTGAAGGCGAACAGCCCCACCCCTAGGGAGGTGAAGAGCCCGCCGGTCAGGACGGCTGCGAGTATGCGGTTGTTTCCGTTGGCGGGCATGGCGTCGTCAGTGGATGAACTGCTCGTTGAAGATGCGCTCCTCCAGGGAGTGGTCCGGGGCGAAGAGGATGCGCGCCGGGTGCGTGTGGTCCTCGTGGACCAGGATGTGGGCCACGTCGCGCACCTCGAGAAAGTCGGCGGTGGCGCTGACCGGCCGCAGCCCCGGCCAAAGAATGTCGAACTCCACGTCCGCGGTGTTGGGCAGCAGGGCCCCGTTCCAGCGCCGTGGCCGGAAGGGGCAGATGGGGGTCAGGGCCATGACGTTGGAGCCCAGCGGGATGATCGGGCCGTGGGCGGACAGGTTGTAGGCCGTGGAGCCCGCCGGGGTGGCGACCATGATCCCGTCGCAGACCAGGTTGTCCAGCCGCTTGCGGCCGTTGATGAACAGCCGGATGTGGGCCGACTGCTGGGAGGTGCGCAGCATGGCCACCTCGTTGAAGGCCAGGGCCGAGATGCGTTCGCCGCCGATGGTCGTGGCGGTCATGGCCAGCGGGTTCAGGAGATGCTCCTGGGCCGCGTTGATCCGCTCGATGAGGTTGTCCGGGTTGTACTGGTTGAGCAGAAAGCCGATGGTCCCGCAGTTCATGCCGTAGATGGGCAGGTCCCGGTCCAGGAACTCGTGCACGGTGCGGAGCATGAACCCGTCGCCGCCCAGGGCCACCAGGGCGTCGGCCTCGTCGATGGGGACCAGCGGGTAGCGCTCCTCCAGCACGGCGAGCCGCTCCCGTGCGGCGGAGGTTTTCGAGGCGACGCAGGCGATGCGGCGGATTGTGGTTTCCATGGCGTGACCCATCCTTTTGCTCGGGTTCTTTGCAGGTCCCACTACCTTGCACGGGGCGTGCCGTAAAGAGGGGCGCGCGGAGTTTTCCCGTCCGGGAACGCGAAAAGGCCGCGCGACGCACGCTGCGCCGCACGGCCCCAAAGAGGAGCGGGGTTCGGGTCAGATGGCCTCGTCGCGGTGGCAGTCCTTGGAGTAGATGTACTCCATGCGCTCGCGTCCGATGCCGTAGCACGCCTGCTTGCAGAACGGGGCGATCCAGATGAAGTCGCCGGACTCGACCGGCAGCCATTTCTCGTCGAGCAGGTAGAGCCCTTCGCCCTGGTAGATGTACATGCCGTGCTCCTGCACGTGGGTCTCCACGAACGGGTGGCAGCCGCCGGGCAGGAAGGCCAGGGTGTGGAAGTTCATGTCAAAGGCCTGGTCCACGGGCAGCAGGTCGCGCACGAAGACGTTCTCCATGGAGTCGTACAGGCTCTCGTCGATGTCGCGGATGGAGCCGGTGACCGTCCACGGGGCCTGGACCGCCGGGTCCGGGTGGGGGATGAAGCGCTGCTTGTAGAGCAGGATCTCCACCGGGGCGTCGCCCGTGGAGGCGAAGGACAGCCCCTTGCCCGGGGGCGCGTAGATGTAGCCGCCCGAGGTCAGGGTCGCGGCCTTGCCGTCCACGGTGGCCGTAAGCGAGCCTTCGCCGGACATGACGAAGAGCAGGGTCTCTATGTTCTCGGCCTGGCCGTAGGGCATGGTCGTTTTGCCCTTGGTGGACACGGTGCCGACCATCTGCACGAAGTTGGCCCCGAGCTTGGGCGAGGCCACGATGGACAGGGCGCAGCCCTCGATGCCGGGGATGACGTTGAAGACCCGGCCCTCGGTGGTGATGACCGCGTACTTGCCGGGTACGTACTCGGAGCGGTTTTTCAGAAAGCCTTCGGGATAAGGCATGGTGGTTGTCCTTGTTGCGTTCGGCCTGCTTGGTTCATGGCCGGGACGCGGAGGAGAGGTCGTTCCCCCCGCGCCCCGGTGTAGGGGGGTGTACTACTTTCCGAACTTTTCGCGCCAGATTTTTCCGGTCTTTTCCATGTCCGAATCCGCCCAGGTGCGGCGCATGCGGTTCAGGGTGGGCATGCCCAGGGAGAACTCCTGGAGCCAGTTGCGGGCGAAGATGCCGCGCTCGGTCTCCTCGAAGATCTCCTCCATGGCCTGCTCGTTGATCACGCGCGGGCCGCTGTGGCGCACGGCGAACTCGCAGGTCCGGCTGGCCCGGGAGGTCAGGTAGAACTCGATGCCCACGGCGTCGATGTCGTCGATGATCGAGCGGATGGAGCGGATCGCCTTGGCGTAGGCAAACGAGCGGGGGTAGCCGTTCTTGACCATGATGTTGAACATGGTCCGCATGAGGTGGATGGTCCCGCCGTACAGGACCTGTTCCTCGTAGTTGTCGCCCTCGGTCTCGTGCTGGAAGGTCATGTCGACCACGCCCACGCGGGTGGAGCCCACGGCCTTGGAGATGGCCAGGGCGGTCTCCCTGGCCTGGCCGCTGACGTCCTGGTCCACGGACACGCAGCCCCAGATGCCGGAGCCGTCCTTGTACTTCTGGCGGGTGACCGGGCCGGGGCCGTTGGGCACGAACAGGACCACGTCCACGTCCTTGGGCGGCTTGATGGTCCCGTAGAGGATGGCGAAGCCGTGGGCGAAGCTCAGGGTCTGGCCGGGCCGCAGGTGCTTGTGGATGGATTCGTAGTAGACGGAGGGCTGGGCCGGGTCCTGGAGCAGGATGTGGACGATGTCCGCCTTGTCCACGGCCTCCTCGATGGAGTAGACCGCAAAGCCGTCGGCCTCGGCCTTGTCCCAGCTGGAGTGGCGGGTGCGGTCGCCCGCGCCCACGATGATGTTCACGCCGGATTCGCGCATGTTCATGGATTGGGCGCGGCCCTGGCTGCCGTAGCCGATGATGGCCACGGTCCTGCCGTCCAGCACGGACAGGTCCACGTCTTCGTCGCGGTAGATTTTCTCGAATTCGATGTCGCTCATGGTTGTTCCTTTTTTCGCTGCCGTCTTGTCCGGTGCGGGGGACGCCTAGGCGTATTCCACGCCTTCCGGGTCGTTGCAGGTCTTGATGATGCAGTTCAGGAGCACGTCGGCTCCGGCCGCGCAGTCCGCCCAGGAAGTCTCCTCCACCTCGGCATGGCTCCGTCCGCCGATACTGGGCACGAAGATCATGGCGCTGGGCGCGAACTGGTTGATGTACACGGTGTCGTGGGACGCTCCCGAGACCATGTCCAGGGCGGGCAGGCCCAGCTCCCCGGCGGTCTCGCGGATCATGGAGACAAGGCCCGGGTTGAAGGGCGCACGCTCCACCTCCCAGGTCCTGCGGATGTCCACGGTGGTCCCGGTGACCTCGGCGTGGGTGTGGATGGCCTTCTCGATGTCCGCGCAGACGCGGTCGGTCTCGGTCTCGTCCCAGCCGCGCACGTCGATGGTGAAGTGGAGGTTCCCGGCGATGACGTTGCGCGAGTTGGGTGAGGGATGGACCTCGCCCACGGTGGCCACCACGTTGTCCGAGGCCAGGCCGATCTCGAAGATCTCCGAGGCCATGCGGGCGAAGGCGTAGACCGCGTCCTTGCGCTCGTTCATGGGCGTGGGGCCCGCGTGGTTGGGCACGCCGGTGATGTCCACGTCGTACCAGCGCAGGCAGACGATGCCCTTGGGCACGCCGATGGTCTTGCCCCGGCGCTCCAGGACCGGGCCCTGCTCGATGTGGTACTCGAAGTTGGCGTGCAGCGGCCTGGGGTCGAAGTCCTCCGCGCCCTTGTAGCCGATGCGCTCGAGCTCCCCGCCGAAGGTCAGCCCCTCGCGGTCGGTCAACCCGTACATGGCCTCGCGGTCGAGCTTGCCCGCGAACACGCCGGAGCCGGTGGTGCCCGGGGTGAAGCGGCTGCCTTCCTCGTTGGTCCAGTTGACCACGATCAGGTCGCGCTCAAGGGTCACGCCCGCGTCGTTCAGGGCGCAGACCGCCTCCAGCCCGCCTATGATGCCGAGGATGCCGTCGAAACGGCCGCCCTGGGGCTGGGAGTCGCAGTGGGAGCCGGTCAGGACCGGCGGCAGGGCGCGGTTCCTGCCCGGCCGGGCAAAGAACATGTTGCCCATGCGGTCGATTTTGGTCTCGCAGCCCGCGGCCTCGAACCATTCCTTGAGTTGGTTGCGGGCGTCCCGGTCCTCGTCGCTCAGGGCCAGGCGGGTCACGCCGCCGTTTTTCGTGGCCCCGAAGGCGGCGATCTCGGTCAGGAACCGTTCAAGCCGCGCGGGGTCGGTTTTCAATGTCGCCATGGTTATTTTCCTTTGTTGTTCACGGGAGTCACGGGTCTGCCGGAACCGGCGCAGCCGGTCAGCCGGTGTGTGCCCGTATCGGAATCGAATCGGCAGACCATCTCGCCCCGCAGCCACGTCTGTTCCACGCGGCCCGTGCAGGACATCCCGGCATAGGGGGTCTGTCGGTGCTTGGTCAGGAGATCCTCGGCCCGGATGGTCCACTGGACCTCGGGGTCGAAGATCACGAAAGTCGCCTCGCTGTCCACTTCGAGGGTGCCCTTGCGCGGATATTGACCGATGAACCGCGCGGGGGCGGCGCTGTACAGCCGGACCAGGAGCTCGGGGGAGAGCCCCCGCCGGACCACGCCCTCGGTGTGGAGCAGGGGGAAGAGGAACTGGACCCCGTTGATGCCGCCCCAGCACTGGTCGAAGGAGTCGCGCTCCTTCTCGAAGGTCTCGGCGGGCGAGTGGTCCGTGCCGATGAAGTCCACGGCCCCGTCCTCGATGCGCCGCCACATGCCCTCCACGTCAGCCGCCGAGCGCACGGGCGGGGTGCACTTGAGCCGCCCGCCGATGCTGCGCAGGTCGTCCGTGGTGCAGAGCAGGTACTGCGGGCAGGTTTCCACGGAGACCGGGACGCCGCGCCCCCTGGCCTCGCCGACCAGGTCCACCACCTCGGGCAGGCTGGCGTGGCAGACGTGCAGGTGCGCGCCGGTCTCCTCGCTCAGGCCGATGACATGCTTGGTGGCCTCGATCTCGGCCTCGGGGCAGTGGACGGCCAGGAAGCGGGAAATGTCGTCTTCGTCCCCATGGTCTTCGGCCGCGATGCGGTCCATGACCGCCTGGTCCTCGCAGTGCACGCCCACGAACGAGCCGAGCCGGTGCGCCTCGGCGAAACCGCGCCGCATGGTGTCGGGCTCGGGCATGGGGAAGCCGTCCCCGGCGTCGCAGGTGAACATCTTGAAGCCGTAGGCCCCGGCTTCGGCCATGGGGGCCATCCGGCCCACGTTGTCCTCCACCAGTCCGGCCCAGATGGCGTAGTCCACCACCGAGCCCCTGGCCGCGCGCTCGAACTTGTCGCGCACATCCGCTTCGGAGAGGGTGTACGGCTCATTGGACAGGGGCATGTCCGCGAACAGGGTCACGCCCCCGGCGGCGGCCGAGGAGGAGCCGGTGAAATAGTCCTCGCGCCGGGTCAGCCCCGGCTCGTTGAAATGCACGTGCAGGTCGATGAAGCCGGGCATGACCAGCTTGCCCGCGCAGTCGAGGACCTGTCTGCCCTCAAGGCGTGTGCCGGGCCCGTCGATGCGGGCGACCTCGCCGCCCCTGATGCCGACCACGCAGTCGCGGGTGGCGTCCTCGAGGACCAGGCGGACGTTTTCGAGCACGAGATCAAACATGTTGTTCTCCATTGGATAGGGGCGTTTTCGCCAGGGGGTAGGCGTACCCTCCGGCCTTGCTCGTCGCAAGCCCCAGGGAGGCGAGCGATTCCACGAATTTGACCGCGCAGGCCACGCCCTCGACCACGGGCAGGCCCAGCTCCCCGGCCAGGCGCGGGGCCAGGTGGGCCATGCCGCCGCAGCCCAGGACCAGGGCGTCGGAGCGGTCCTTGGCCAGGACCTCGCGGGCCGCGTCGCGCAGGACCGCGTAAGCGGAGTCGCCGTCCTCGAAGGCCAGGACCGGCAGCTCGGCGGCGTGCACGCCCCGGCAGCGGGCGGCCAGCCCGTAGCGGGCAGCGTTGTCCTCCAGGATGGGCACGGATCGTTCCAGGGAGGTCAGGATGGAAAAGCGGCAGGCCAGCATGGCGGCCGCGTGCATGGCGGCCTCGCCGATGCCGAGCGTTGGTCCGGCGACCCGTTCGCGCAGGGCGTCCACGCCCGTGTCGTCGAAGCAGGCCAGGACGTACCCGTCCGCCGGGCCGCTCTCGTCCACCAGCTTCAGGGTGTGGAAGGCGGCCAGCACGCCGTCCGAGTGGCCCTCGATGGACAGGGGCGCGCCGGGCGGGCAGATGCCGACGATTTCGGTACCGGGCGCGGCCACGGCCTTGCCCGCGTCCGCGATGGTCCGGGTCATGGCCGGGCTGGAATTGGGATTGATGAGCAGGATGCGCATGGGGATTCTCCTAACCGGCCTGGATGCGGTTGCGGCGGCCCTTGAGCAGATGGAGGGCGGCCAGGGTGCCCACGATGGCCGCGAACGAGATGAGCGTGGTCAGGGTGCCGAGCGCGTAGAGCACGGGCGTGGTCACGTTGGTGGTCATGCCGAAGATCTCCAGCGGCAGGGTGTTCTGCGAGCCCGAGGTCATGATCGTGCGGGCGAACTCGTCGTAGGACAGGGTGAAGCCGAACAGCCCCACGCCCACCAGGCTCGGCAGGATCAGGGGGATGACCACGAAGCGCAGGGTCTGGAACGGGGTGGCGCACATGTCCGTGGCCGCGGCCTCGAAGGATTTGTCGAACCGGTTGAAGACCGCGAACATGATCAGCAGCCCGAAGGGCAGGGTCCAGGTCAGGTGCGCGCCAAACGCCGAGCCGTACCAGGTGGGCTCGATGCCCGCCTGGTTGAAGAGCAGGCCGATGCCCAGGCTGATGAGGATGGACGGAATGATCAGGCTGACGATGGTCAGGTAGAAGAGCAGGCCGCTGCCCCGGAACTTCTTGCGGAAGGCCATGCCCGCCGAGAGCGAGATGACCACGGTGGTGACCATGACCGCCAGGGCCAGGAGCAGGGAGCGGGACAGGGACCCGCCGAAGTCGCCCACGGCCTGCGTTTCGAACAGCCTGAAGTACCAGTGCAGGGACACGCCGTTCATGGGGAAGGTCAGCCCGCCGGACGGCCCCTGGAAGGACAATATGCCGATGGTCAGGGTGGGCCCGTACAGGAAGAGGATGAACAGGGCGAAGAAGGCTGTCAGGAAGTAGAAGCTCTTCGGCCGTTTGCCGGTGGTGTTCATGATGCGCTCCCTGGTTCCTTAGAGGTCTTCGCGGATGTTGGCGAAACGGAAGAGGATGGCGAGCATCATCAGGACCGTGAGCAGCAGGGTCACGGCCCCGGCGGCCGCCGCCGGATACTGCAACAGGGTGATCTCGTTGTAGATGAGCACGCCCACCGAGGCGGACAGCCCGCCGGACATGAGGCGCACGGTGATGAAGTCGCCCATGACCAGGGTGAAGACGAAGATGGTCCCGATGGTGATGCCGGACTTGGACAGGGGGATGATCACCTGGGTCAGGACCTGGACGGGCGAGGCCCCGGCGTCGATGGCCGCCTCGATGAGCTTGCGGTCGATGCGCATCATGGAGTTGAAGATGGGCACGACCATGAACAGGGTGTACAGGTGGACAAAGGCCAGGATGACCGAAAAATCGGAATAGAGCAGGAACTCCAGCGGGTTGTCGATGAGCCCCATGGACAGCAGCGCCTGGTTGACCAGCCCGTTGCGCCCGAGCAGGGGAATCCACGAGATCATGCGGATGATGTTGGACGTCAGGAACGGGATGGTCGCCAGCAGGAAGCAGATGGTCTGGACCTTGGTGGTGCGCAGGTGGAAGGCCATGTAGTAGGCCACCGTGAAGCCGATGGCCAGGGTCAGGGCCCAGGAGGTCACGGCGTAGAAGAAGGTCGTGGCGTAGGCCCGCCAGGTGACCGGCGAGGTCAGCAGGAAATCGTAGTTGTCCCAGATGAAGTCCGGGATGATCGAGAAGGCGTTGTAGTCCCAGAAGCTGACCACCACGATCATCAGGGTCGGGATGACCAGGAAGACCAGCATGATGGTCAGCAGCGGAAACGCCTGGAAATATGAAGTGCGGGATTGCGTCATGTTGCGGCCCGTGTTTCGGCGGCTCCCCGGTAGGCCGGGGAGCCGCCGCGTTGATTCCGTTCTAGGAGGCGATGAACTCGTTCCACTTGCGGATCATGTACTTGTTTTCGTCCATGACCGAGTTCCAGCAGGCCACGTGGCCCATGCGCTCGTCGTAGGAGCCGCCGTCGCGGATCGCGCCCTTCTTCTCCATGGTCACGCCCTCGGGGCTGACGATGTCGGCGCTGGCGGCCTTGCCTTCCATCCAGTAGCCCCATTCGTTTTCGGACATGTACTGCCTGGAGGTTTCCGGAGCCGCGCTGTAGTAGCCCTGGCGGTTGAGGTAGGCGCCGGCCCAGCCGGAGATGTACCAGTTGAAGTACTCGTAGGCGGCCTCGAGCTCCAGGCCGGACAGGTGGCGGGCGATGCCCAGGCCGCCGCCCCAGGCGCGGTAGCCCTCTTCCAGCGGCTGGTACTTGCACGGGATGCCCTTGGCGCGGACCGCGGCCACGGCCGGGGACCACATGGACTGGATGACGACCTCGCCCGAGGACATCAGGTTGACGGACTCGTCGAAGGACTTCCAGAAGGCGCGGAACTGGCCGTCCGCCTTGGCTTTCTTGAGCACGTCGATGGTCTTGTCGATCTCGGCGCGGGTCATGTTGCCCTTGTCGCCGTACTTGATGACGCCCATGGACTCGCAGATCATGGCCGCGTCCATGATGCCGATGGACGGGATGTTCAGGATGGAGGTCTTGCCCTTGAAGGCCGGGTCCATGATGTCGCGCCAGTTGGTGATGGGGCGGCCCACCAGGTCCGGGCGGATGCCCAGGGTGTCGGCGTTGTAGATGGTCGGGATCAGGGTCATCCACTGGGTCTCGCGCTTGGCGAAGGCGGTGTCCTCGTTCTTTTCGACGAAGCCCACGGTGTGCGGGGCCGTGCCCTGCGCGATCTTCGCGCCCGGGGTCAGCTGGCCGGTCTTGAAGAGCGGCGAAATCTTGTCGTAGAGCTTGATCTTGGAGGTGTCCATGGGCTGGATCACGCCGCTGGGGTACACCTTCTTGCAGACCCAGTACTCGATGTCCGCGATGTCGTAGGACTTGGGCTGGGTCACCGCGCGCTGGACCACCGCGTCGGAATCCAGCGCGGTCATCTCGATGGTGAACCCGAGGTCCGCCTTGACCTTCTCCGCGATGGCGTTGACGCTGGCCGTGCCCGTGCCGAACTGGCGCAGCTTGATGTTCTTGATGTTCTGCGCCCAGACCGTGGGGAAGCCCGTGATGACCGGCGCCGCCGCCACGGCGGCGGTGGCGACCGCCGCCTTGCCCAGGAAGCTCCTGCGGCTCATCTTGCCGTCTTTCTTCGTTTCCTTGACCATGACTCTCTCTCCTGTGTCGGTTACTGATTGTCGCCTTTCCCGCCTTGAGAGGGGAAGACGTTCATGTCGGCACAGTCCCAGCCCAGGGTAACCCGATCCCCGGGTGCGGGCGTGTCGGCAAAATATCGGTCGTCGGGCTCGCAGACCTGGACGGTCCGGCCCGATTCGGTTTCGCAGTGCAGGACCACGTGGGTGCCCTGGTATTCGGCCATGGTGATGGTCGCTGGCAGGGTCACGTCCGTGTCGGCCCGGCCCTCGCCCGCCAGGCGGACGCGGTCGGTGCGCACGGAAAAGCCGTAGGTCCCGGAGCCCTTGAGGTTGGGCAGGTCGCAGCAGCGCTCGGCGCGGGCCCCTTCGACGGTGAGCATGTGCCCTTCGGCCTGGACCTCGAATTCGCCCTCGAAGATGTTGTGGCCGCCGATGAACCCGGCCACGAAGGGCGAGACCGGGGACTGGAAGACCTGGCGCGGGGTCCCCGCCTGCTGGATGCCGCCGTGGGCCATGACCACGACCTTGTCGGCCAGGGCGAAGGCCTCCTCCTGGGAGTGGGTCACGTGGATGAAGGTCATGCGCAGCTCTTCCTGGATGTTCTTGAGCTCCTTGCGCATCTGCACGCGCAGGAACGGGTCCAGGGCGGACAGGGGCTCGTCCAGGAGGATGGCCGAGGGCTTGGTGATCAGGGCGCGGGCCAGGGCCACGCGCTGCTGCTGGCCGCCCGAGAGCTGGTCCGGTTTGACCTTGGCGAACCCGGCCATGTGCACCAGTTCGAGGTATTCCATGGCCTGGGCGCGGCGGCTCTTCTTGGCCACGCCCTTGAGCTTCAGGCTGAAGGCCACGTTGTCCACGCAGGACAGGTGCGGGAACAGGGCGTAGTTCTGGAACATGAGCGCGGTCTTGCGCTTGGCGGGCGGCTCGTTGGTGATGTTCCGGCCGTCCAGGAGGATGTCCCCGCTGGTCACGTCCTCGTGCCCGGAGATCATGCGCACGGCCGTGGATTTGCCGCATCCGCTGGGCCCCAGCAGGCAGCAGTACTCGCCCGCCCGGACGGTCAGTTCGATGTTCTTGAGCGCCTCGACCTCGCCGTAATACTTGCCCACTGCGGACAGTTCCACTCTTCCGATGTCAGCCATGATGGTTCGCCGTTGTTTCAGTGTTTGTGCCTGGTTGCCGTTCGCCGAGGTCCCCGATGCGTCCGTCGTCCCGCGTGGGATCAGTCGATGGCCCGGATGAACGAAGCCAGCTCCGGGGTGGACGGGGCGGCGAAGAGCGCCCTGGGGTCGCCCTGCTCGTGGACCTTGCCCTGGTGCATGAAGACGACCTTGTCGCCGACCTCGCGGGCGAAGCGCATCTCGTGGGTGACCATGATCAGGGTCATGCCCGCCTCGGCCAGCCGCCGGACCACCTCCAGGACCTCGCCCACCAGTTCGGGGTCGAGCGCCGAGGTGATCTCGTCGCAGAGCAGCACCTTGGGCTGCATGGCCAGGGACCGGGCGATGGCCACGCGCTGCTGCTGGCCGCCGGAGAGCTGGTCCGGGTAGGCGTCGAACCTGTCGCCCAGGCCGACCCTGTCGAGCATCTCGCGGGCCAGGTCGGCGGCCTCGGCCTTGGCGACCTTCTTGACCTGCCGGGGGGCGAGCATGACGTTCTCCCCGGCCGTCAGGTGGGGGAAGAGGTTGAACTGCTGGAAGACCATGCCCACCTTGAGGCGCAGGTCGCGGAGGTCGCGCTCCATGCCGGTGCGGCGGTCGCCGTCGATGATCAGGATGCCGTCGTCGAAGGTCTCCAGACCGTTGAGGATGCGCAGCAGGGTGGACTTGCCGGACCCGCTGCGGCCGATGATGGCCACGACCTCGCCCTCGCCGACCCTGAGGTCGACGCCCTTGAGCACTTCGTTGTTCCCGAAACTCTTGTGAATGCCCTCAGCGGCTACAAGCGCCATGGAGCCTCCTTTCCACCCGCCGGGCCAGGGCCGACAGCGGGAAGCAGATGATGAAATAGCCTGCGGCCACCAGCCCGTAGACGAGCAGCGGGCGGAAGGTCGCGTTGGAGATCATGGACCCGGTCTTGGTGATTTCCATGAAGCCGATGATCGAGGTGACGGCGGTGCCCTTGACCACCTGGACCGAGAACCCCACGGTCGGCGGCACGGCGATGCGCAGGGCCTGGGGCAGGATGACGAAGCGCATCTGCTGCCAGCGGGTCAGGGCCAGGCTCTCCCCGGCCTCCCACTGCCCCCTGGCGATGGACTCGACGCAGCCGCGCCAGATCTCGGCCAGGTAGGCGCTGGTGAACAGCGTCAGGCCCAGCGCCGCGGTCAGGAACGGCGAGATGTCGAAGCCGAGCAGGCCGATGCCGAAGAAGATCAGGAAGAGCTGCATGAGCAGCGGGGTGTCCTGGAAAAATTCGATGTACCCCTTGGCCAGCCGGGAGCCGAGCGGCCGGGGCGAGATGCGCGCGACCAGGATCATCAGCCCGACCAGTCCGCCCGAGGCGAAGGCGAGCAGCGACAGCCCGACGGTCCAGGCCGCGCCCGTGAGCAGGTGGCGGACGATGTCCCAGAGGGTGAACTCGATCATGCCCGCCTCCCATCGATGAACCGGTGCCCGAGGGCGTGGAGGGCGCGCCGGACCAGGATCGCCAGCAGCAGGTACATGAGCGTGCTGAAGGCGTAGATCTCGAACGCCCGGAAGGTCCGGGACTGGAGCAGGTTGGCCACGTAGGTCAGCTCCTGGGCCGCCACCTGGGAGCACACGGACGAGCCGAGCATGACGATGATGATCTGGCTGCACAGGGCGGGCCAGACGTTCTTGAGCGCGGGCCGCAGGATGACGAAGCGGAAGGTCTGCACACGGCTCAGCGCCAGGGACTCGGCCGCCTCGATCTGGCCGCGCGGGATGGACATGACGCCCGCCCGGATGATCTCGGTGGAGTAGGCCCCGAGGTTCAGGGCCATGGCCAGGAACGAGGCCTCCCAGCCGTTCAGCCTGACGCCCATGGCGGGCAGGCCGAAGAAGATGAAATAGAGCTGGACCAGGAAGGGCGTGTTGCGCACGCACTCCACGTAGACCGTGTAGACCGGGCAGAGGAAGCGCAGCCGCCAGGCCCGGGAGACGGCCCCCAGGATTCCGGCCGCGATGCCCACGGCCGAACCGAGCACGGTCAGCAGGAGGGTGGAGAACGCCCCTTCGACGAACAACGGCCAGTTGTTCAGGATGGGCTCTATGGAAAACTGGTACGACATGCTGGGCCTTGGCGGGGCGGGAGGATGGCCCTCCCGCCCCGTGGATCGCTTACAGGTTCGCGGGCAGGGGGTTGTGCAGCCACTTCTCGGCGATGGCCCCGAGGGAGCCGTCCTTCTTGGCGGCTTCGATGATGGCGTTGACCTCGGCCGTGAGCGCGGGCTCTTCCTTGTTCAGGCCCACGTAGCAGGGCGAATTCTTGATCATGAACTTGGTCAGCAGCGGCTTGGCCGGCTTCTTGTCGTTGATGGAGGCGGCCACCACGTTGCCGGTGGCGACCAGGTCCACCTGGCCGGACTGGTAGGCGGAGATGGTCGAGCTGTTGTCCTCGAACCGCTTGATGGTCGTGGACTCGGGCGCGATCTTGGTCAGCTCCAGGTCCTCGATGGAGCCGCGGGTCACGGCCACGGTCTTGTCGGCCAGGTCCGCCGCGCCGCCGACCTTTTCGTCGGCCGTGCCGAACACGCCGTTGAAGAAGGGCGCATAGGCCTCGGAGAAGTCGATCACCGCCGCGCGCTTGGGGTTCTTGCCCAGCGAGGAGATGACCAGGTCCACCTTGCCGGTGGTCAGGTAAGGGATGCGGTTGGTGCTGGTCACCGGGACCAGCTCGGTCTTGACGCCGAGCTTGGAGGCGATCAGCCGGGCCATGTCGATGTCGTAGCCGATGGGCTGCATGTCCGGGCCCACGGAGCCGAACGGCGGGAAGTCCTGGGGAACGGCGACCTTGAGCACGCCGGATGCCTTGATGCGGGTGAGGGCGTTGTCGGCAGCGCCGGCCGGACCGGCCAGCAGGACCACGGCCAGCGCCAGCCCCAGGGCCAACGAGCGGCAGGTGCGGATTACGGTGTTCATCTCTCTCTTCTCTCCGGTTGAAAGCGTTCAGTGGTAAACCGTTTTGACCATCAGGTCAGACCGGTAAAACCTTGGTGGTACATATTGCGGATATTGTCAATGTTAAAAGTAATTCTTTTAAAAAATCTTCTTGAATTTACAAATTAGTAAAAATAAGGCAAAAAACATACAAAAATGTGGCCTCAAAAAAATAAGTGGACAAAAAGCGGCGGGCTGTGGTTTAGATCGGAATGTGAGCTGGTAAGACCAGTTGGCCGGAGCGTCCGGCCGGAACGAGAATGTCGTTTCCTGTACAGAAAAGGTCGATTAAGGATATGAGCGGAGCATACGCAAAGGGGGCAGGTCGCATGTCACGGTCGGACGAGGCGGTTGAGAGCATTCAGACGATGATCGCCAGGAACGGCTGGCCCGGCGGATTCCAGTTGCCCTCCCAGCGGACCCTGGCCGAGGAGCTGGGCTTCAGCAGGCCGACCGTGCGCGAGGCCCTGGTGGCCCTGGAGACCATGGGCCGGGTGGAGATCAAGCCCGGCAAGGGCGCGTTCCTGGTGGACGGCGCGCCGCTGGGCTCGCCCGTGGGCGCGCCCCGCGCGATGGCCGATCCCTCGGCCCTGTCCGGCCGCGAGTCCCAGATGTACCAGTTCCGCTACGCCATCGAACCGTCCATCGCCGGGCTGGTGGCGGTCAACGCCACGGCGGCCCAGAAGCACGACATGGGCGTGGTCGTGGCGGCCATGCGCACGGCCCTGGAGGCCCGGGACCTGGCCGAGTTCTCCCGGCTCGATTTCGCCTTCCATTCCCACATGATCGAAGCGGCCAACAACCGGTTCTTCACCGAGGCCATCACCCCGTTTCTGGGCATATTCTTCGAGAGTCAGACCCTGCCGCTGGTCCTGGACGACAGCGTGTACGACACGGTGCGCGAGCACGAGGAGATCATGGACCACATCCGGGCCGGGCGTTCGGCCGAGGCCCACCGGGCCATGGAAAAGCACGTGCGCGGCGTGGCCGAGCGGGCCGGGGTCAAACTGGTCGAATAGTCCCTTCCATGACGATATTTCCCCTTTCTCCTGGCGGAGTCCTGTCCGAAACCCTGGCCGGAGGCACCGGCCGAAGGAGTTGCCATGAGCAATCCAACCAAGATCGGCATCGTCATCTGCGACCGCTACCGGCGTTGCGCCGGGGGCAAGTGCCTGCGTGCGCTGAATAATCGTGAAGGCGCGTTCTCCCGTTATGAAGGGCGGGACGTGCAACTGGTCGGCTACACCACCTGCGCGGGCTGTCCCGGCGGCAACGTGGAATACCTGGGCGACGAGATGGTCAAGAACGGGGTCCAGGTCATCCACCTGGCCACCGGCCTGCTGGTGGGCTATCCCCCGTGCCCGCACATCGAGACCTTCAAGAAATTCCTGGAAGGCCGCTACGGGATCGAGGTGGTGGTCGGCACCCATCCCATCCCGCAGAATTACTTCACCACCCATACCTCGCTGGGCTCCTGGGACGGCGAGCAATGGCTGACCGTCCTGGCCCCTGCCCTGGCGGACGAGGCCATGCGCAAGGCGTACGACTAGGCCGGGTCGCCGGACTGGACGTTTCGGGGGGCGTCGGCCGAGGGCGACGCCCTTTTTTTGCGCGGATTTTCCCTGCCAGGAGGGTGTGCAGCGCATTGCCTCCCGTAGGGAAATCATCTACTTGGAAAAAAGCGGGGGCCAGGGTTCCCGCCCACATACCAAGAGGTGAAACGTCCCATGAAAGACATACAGAAGTTCATCGCCGGTTTCCGGAATTTCCGAAAAGAGTATTTCAGCCGCGAGGACGCCCCGTTCGAGATCCTGCTCAAGGGGCAGAACCCGACCACCATGGTCATCGCGTGCAGCGATTCGCGCACCGACCCGTCGTTCATCATGCAGTGCGAGCCGGGCGACATCTTCGTGGTCCGCAACGTGGCCAACATCGTCCCGCCGTACGAGAGCGACGAGGGCTTCCACGGCGTGTCCTCGGCCATCGAGTACGCGGTCAAGGTCCTCAAGGTGGAGCACCTCATCGTGCTCGGCCACTCCCTGTGCGGCGGCATCGACGCGTTGATGCACGACGACAAGGTCCGGCACACCGAGTTCCTGTACAAGTGGCTGTCGGTCATGAGCCCGGTGCGCGACGAGGTCGTGGACCACTTCGGCGAGGTCAACAAGAAGTCCTGCACCGCCTGCGAGATGGCGGGCATCCTGCGCTCGGTGCGCAACCTGATGACCTTCCCCTGGATCAGGGAGCGGGTGGACCAGGGCAAGCTCAGCCTGCACGGCTGGTACTTCGAGATGGAGTCGGGCCAGCTGCTCAGCTACATGCGCGAGACCGAGACCTTCGAACCCCTGAGCATGTGCTGCCCGGTCCTGAAAAGGGAGCAGGAGGGCGAGGCGAACTAGGAAACCCATCCCCTCGCGAAGCGGAAAAACCCGCGCCGAAGGCGCAAAAACGGGATGCAAGGGTGCGAACCCTTGCCCGCCGGAGGCGAAATCACCCGACAAACGCCGCGCAGCGGCATCCCCACCTGTCTTTTCCCCAAAAAAGCCCAGGCAGCCCCCCTCTTGCGCGCCGTATCGATTCCGCGTATACACGGCCCTGGTCGGCAGTTCACCCAGGCGTCGCCGCCCCTTTCCGGGGAGCTAAACCTGCCATCATATCCTTTCCATTCGACACCTTGCAGCGTGCCGGGTCGGAAGTCGGCGACCACCGGCAGTCCCTTATCCGCGACAGGCGCGCAAGCGAGGATATGTCATGTCCAAAGTTCCCATGCCCTTTTACGCGGGGGATGTCTCCGCACTGGCGCAGACCCTGCGGCGCAAGCTCCAGGATGCCGAAACCGTGCCCGGCCACGTCGAGATGCTCAATCTCCTCGTCAAGGCCACGGGCTTCCGCAACTTCCAGCACTTCAAGGCCGAGTTCGACGCCCGGCAGGCCGTAGAGCCGCCCGAGACGCGGACCGACGAGGTCAACCTCAAGCGCGTCAAGAAGGTGGTCCGCCTGTTCGACGAGCAGGGCTATCTGACGCGCTGGCCCAAGAAGTACTCCGAGCGGCT
This sequence comes from Pseudodesulfovibrio karagichevae, assembly GCF_041414475.1. Classification (NCBI taxonomy): domain Bacteria; kingdom Pseudomonadati; phylum Thermodesulfobacteriota; class Desulfovibrionia; order Desulfovibrionales; family Desulfovibrionaceae; genus Pseudodesulfovibrio; species Pseudodesulfovibrio karagichevae. The sequence continues at coordinate 4,500 of NZ_JBGLYH010000027.1, read as the reverse complement.
GCTCTGCCTGTGGGTCATGTGGTCCCGCATCGCGCCGCGCCGCGATTACAACGAGTGCGAGATCAGCGAACTGCTCGAACAGCAGCACCTGTTCGAGGACCACGCCCTGCTGCGCCGCGAGTTGGCCGACCATCACATGGTCGAGCGGACCAGCGACGGCAGCCGCTACCGGCGCATGGAGACCCCGCCGCCCGCCGAGGCCGTGGAGGTCTTCCGCCAGCTGCGCTGATCGCCCTCCCGCATCACGACAACTCAGGGGCCCCGGTTTCGGCCGGGGTCTTTTTTTCGGGCTGAAATCAGGGATTGAAGGCCGCTACGCGGCGTTTGTCAGGTGACTTCGCCTTGATTCGCCCCGTCCTGGGGCTCACCCCTTCGGGGCGCCGGGAAGCCCGGCGTCCAAATCCGCTGTCCTGCGGATTTGTCGGCGGGCAGCGGCAGCTCTTAGCGAGTCTTCGAGCTTTAGAGATGGCGACAGCAGCGATAGGGTTCGCACCCTTGCATCCCATTTATGCGCCTTCGGCGCGTGGTGGTTCCGGAACGTTCCTTTAGCGTGACGGCCGGGAAAATAATGGCTCGTGCTTGTTTTGGTAAGAATAATCATGGTAGGTTTGCTCCTCGGGCCCGTCCGGCCCGGCTTTCATACCAAGGAGATGCTGAATGCTGATCGCCCCCTATGACGACATCTATAAGGAATTGCTGGCCTTCCTGCCCAAGAACCGGGTCTATACCGACCCCCTGCGCACCCTGGCCTACGGCACGGACGCCAGCTTCTACCGGCTCATCCCCAAGATCGTGGTCGACACGGACAGCGAGGACGAGGTGGTCCGCATCCTGGCCGTGGTCAACGCCCACCAGGTGCCCGTGACCTTCCGCGCGGCGGGCACCAGCCTGTCCGGCCAGGCCATCAGCGACTCGGTGCTGGTCCGCCTGGGCGACGGCTGGCGGCACTACCGCATCTTCGACGACGCGGCCAAGATCGAGCTGGAGCCGGGCATCATCGGCAGCCAGGCCAACAAGTACCTGGCCCCGCACGGCAAGAAGATCGGCCCGGACCCGGCGTCCATCGACACCTGCAAGATCGGCGGCATCGTGGCCAACAACGCCTCGGGCATGTGCTGCGGCGTGGCCGAGAACTCATACAAGACCCTGCACTCCATGCGCCTGGTCCTGGTGGACGGCACCCCGCTCGACACCGGCGACCCGGCCAGCCGCAACGCCTTCGCCCAGAGCCACAAGCACATCCTGGACGGCCTGGCCGAGATGCGTGCTAAGGTTTTGGAAAACCCGACCCTGGCCGAGCGCATCCGCCACAAGTTCAAGATCAAGAACACCACCGGCTACAGCCTCAACGCCATCGTGGATTTCGAGGACCCGTTCGAGATCCTGCAACACCTCCTGGTGGGCAGCGAAGGGACCCTCGCGTTCATCTCCAAGGTCGTCTACAACACCGTGGTCGAACACCCGCACAAGGCCTCGGCCCTGATGCGCTTCCCGGACGTGCGCTCGGCCTGCCGGGCCGCCACCGCCGTGCGCGGCGGGGCCGTGTCCGCCGCCGAGATCATGGACCGCGCGTCCATCGCCTCGGTCCAGGACAAGCCGGGCATGCCCGAGGGGCTCGACAAGCTCGGCCCGGACGCCTGCGCCCTGCTGGTCGAGGTCCGCGCCGGGTCCGCCGACGAGCTGCAAAAGAAGATCGAAAACGTCAAGGAGATCATCAAGGACATCGAGCCGCTCGAACCGCACACGTTCACGGACGTCCCGGCCGAGTTCGGCAAGCTGTGGAACGTGCGCAAGGGCCTCTTCCCGGCCGTGGGCGCGGTGCGCGAGGCGGGCACCACGGTCATCATCGAGGACGTGGCCTTCCCCATCGAGTCCCTGGCCGACGGCGCCCTGGACCTCCAGGAACTCTTCCGCAAACACGGCTACGACAAGGCGATCATTTTCGGCCACGCACTGGAGGGCAACCTGCACTTCGTCTTCACCCAGGACTTCAACGCCCAGTCCGAAATCGACCGCTACGAGGCGTTCCTGAACGACGTCACCGACATGGTCGCCAACAAGTACCACGGCTCGCTCAAGGCCGAGCACGGCACCGGCCGGAACATGGCCCACTTCGTGGAGCTGGAGTGGGGCCGCGACGCCTTCGCCCTCATGCGCGAGATCAAGACGCTCTTCGACCCCAGGGGACTGCTCAACCCCGGCGTGATCATCAACGACGACCCGCGCGCGCACCTCAAGGACCTCAAGCCCCTGCCCGTGGCCGACGACATGATCGACCGTTGCATCGAGTGCGGCTTCTGCGAGCCTGTCTGTCCGTCGCGCACCCTGACTTTGACCCCGCGCCAGCGCATCGTCGCCTACCGCGAAATCTCCCGCCAGGAACAGGCGGGCGACGCGGCCGAAACCAAGCGGGCCTTCCACGACAGCTACGACTACGACGGCGAGGCCACCTGCGCGGCCGACGGCCTGTGCGGCACGCGCTGTCCCGTGTCCATCGACACCGGCAAGTTCATCAAGCAGTACCGCTCCTGGGGCCATGGCCGCTGGGACAACGCGGTGGCCTCCTTCGCCGCCAACACCACCGCCATGACCATCCACGCGGTCTCCGGGGCCCTGCGCGTGGCCGGAGCCGCCCAGGACGTGCTCGGCGACCGCGCCATGGACGCCGTGGCGAACGGCCTGCACAAGGGCACCGGCAAGCGCATTCCCCGCTGGAACACCTCCATGCCCCGCGCCGCCACGCCCGCGCGCCTGACCACCCCGGCCACCGGCAACCGCGTGGTCTACTTCCCCAGCTGCGTGGCCCGGCACATGGGCCCGGAAAAGCACGATCCGGACAAGACCGCCATCCGCGACCGCACCCTGAGCCTGCTGGCTAAGGCTGGCTACGAAGTGATCTACCCGGCCGACATGACCCGGCTGTGCTGCGGCCAGCCCTGGGAATCCAAGGGATTCATCACCCAGGGCGACGCCAAGCTCCAGGAACTCGAATGCGCCCTGCGCGCGGCCAGCAATGGCGGCGAGCTGCCCATCCTCTGCGACACCAGCCCGTGCCTCTACCGCATGAAGGAGCACATCAAGGGCCTCACGCTCTACGAGCCCGTGGAGTTCGCCGTCCAGTTCCTGGCCGACAAGCTGGAGTTCACCCCGGTCAACCGCAAGGTCGCCCTGCACGTCACCTGCTCGTCGCGCAAGATGGGGCTGGCCGAGCCCATGGAGGCCCTGGCCCGCCAATGCGCCCGCGAAGTGGTTGTGCCCGAGGAGGTCTTCTGCTGCGGCTTCGCCGGAGACCGCGGCTTCAACTACCCGGAACTGAACGAAAACGCGCTCAAGGACCTGCGTAAGCAACTCGACGGCTGCACCATCGGCTACTCCACCTCGCGTACCTGCGAGATCGGCCTGTCCCTGCACGGCAAGGTGCCGTACAAGAACATCCTGTTCCTGCTCGACGAGGCCAGCTGGCCGAAGCAGGCAGAGTAAGGGAGGCCTCCGGCGGGCCCTCGCCGGGCGGGCGTCTCCGACGGGCAGGGCGCTGCCCTGCACCCGCCAGGGAGCAAGGCCCCCTGGACCCCCATCGCCTCGCTGCGCTCGGATGCGTGCGGTGGCGGCGGAAGGCTCGGGGTTGACCGCCTCCCGCCGTGCCGGTGTGCGATTTCGGGCGGAAAAAACGGATCGAACGGCGTGCTTCTTCGCGAGAGGAAGTGCGCCGTTTTTTCCGCCCGAAATCGCGGAGGAGGGTGTTTTGGGAAAAAGGAAGAACAGGAACGATACGTTCAGGATAGGTGTGGACCTTCTTATTGCTGAGAGCAATAAATGATTGCCCCCCCACCGATATTCGGCGGTTTTCTTTTTCGTCGCATCCTTACAAGGACAGGGGAGAAGATGATAGTAAGTTTGGAACTGTTACATGCCCTTGAGCAATTGTTTTTCTACATAAGTTACTGTCGCTTGTTCGAGCATTTCCTGCCAACTGGAAAACTGGGTGCGTTCCCGAATTGCGGTTTGGAGTACCTCACTGTCTCCAAGCTCCTCATTTTCTAGATCAATATCAACGAAATCGAAGAATTCCTGAATGTCAGCGAATGAAGTGTATTCACTCATGAAATTTGAGGGGAAAAGTTCGACAAGGCTAACCTCTCGTGTGCCGTCCATTTGTTTGGCGTTGTTTTCTAGCCGTTTCAATTTCTTGTCTAATTCATCAAATCCTTTCATTGTTGTTCTCCGTTGATGTTTAATATTACTGTGGACTATAGAAAAAATATTCAACTCAGTATGTTGTAGAATATGTAATATTCTATGAGTTGCTTAGCAAGAACTATTGCTAGGAAAAGGGTATTCCTCCAACCCCCGCGGTGCGTGGGGTATTTGATAAGTCGCGGACTAAAAGTCCATATTCTTGCTGAATAGCTCGGAGCAAAAGTCGGCTTTTCCGCTTCACTCCCCGCGAAGCGGCGACAAAAAGTTTAGGAAGGGAGAGGGGATGGGGGTCCGGGGGAAGGG
>NZ_JBGLYH010000026.1:0-49396 GCF_041414475.1 Pseudodesulfovibrio karagichevae | reverse complement strand
CCCGGACCCCCATCCCCCTTTCCTTCCTAAACTTCTTGGTGCCGCTTCGCGGAGGGAGATTGCGCCGAACGCTTTCTTTTTCTTGAAACTCCCGGCACGGCCCGTCGTGTACGCACGCCCTTGCCGAAGGCACACAAAAAGTTTGGGAGGGTCCAGGGAACCTTTTTCAAAAGGTTCCCTGGCGGGGTCGGGGGCAGCGCCCCGGCCGCCGGAGGCAACGCAAAAGGGGCCCGGACAATGTCCGGGCCCCTTTTGCGTGCATCGATACGATGCCGGAGGCGGCTAGATGTAGAGGGTCTTGAAGTTTTGTTTTACGTCGGGGAACCGTTTGAATTCCTTGTATTCGCTGGCGGCTTTGCCCATGTAGCCGACCAGTTGGGAAACCATCTTGTCGCGCGGGATCTTGCGGCTCCAGGACTTGACCACCAGGTCGCCGCTGGTCTGCAGTTCCACGGCGAAGACGAGGACCGTATTCGGGGTGATTTTGTCCACGTGACCCACGGTATCCACGATCAGGTTCACCTTGGAGAAGGAGTCGCGGTATTTGGCCACGGCCTGGTTGATGTCGTCGATCTCCTGGGCGGACAGGGCCAGCTGTTCGAGTGAGACCGAGCCCCGGACGGACACCAGGCCCGACAGTCCGCGCCCGGACGCCCCGGGCCGGAACAGGTCGGTCTGGAAATAGACCACCCCGGTCACGGCAACGAGGAAAAAGAATACGGCAAAAAACCCGACCGGAAAGCGTTTCCCGGAGCCTGCCTTTTGTGGCATAAAAACCGCCTTAAAGTCAATTTTTCCAACATGAAAGTATGTGGAAAACACAACCAGCAAATTGACGATTAAACCATTTCAATAATCTTGGCAATTCTTTTCAGGGCTTCATTTCGGCTCCGCAGGGCTCCATACGCGCGACCGGCGCTACTTTTCAACAACCCCGGCCTTGATCGCTACGAAATCTTTTTAATCAAGCGTTTTAATTGATTACTTCAATCCTTAACGGTTGTGGGATACAAGCCGTTGTTGTATGTTGCCTCATCATGACGGAGCAAAACATGCCCGAAATCCGCATCTCGGTGGACCAGCTCCGACCGGGCGTCTTCATCCGGCTGGAAAAAACCAGCTGGTTCGAGCACCCGTTTCTGTTCAGCAACTTCAAGGTCAAGGACGCGGACCAGATCTCCCTGATAAAGAGTCTGGGCATCACCCATGTCATTTGCATTCCAGAGAAATCGGACGTCCTGCCAGCCGCTCCGGCCAAGCCCGAGCAAGGGGTTCCCGTGGCCGAGAAGCCGGTCCCGCGCGAGGTCATCGACCGGCTGTGGGCGGTCAAGAAGGAGCGCACCCGGCGGCTGAAGCAGAAGAAGGAGCGCATCGCCCTGTGCGAGAAGCGCTTCAACACCTGCATCAAGACCTTCAACGATATCCTCAAGGGCGTGGTCGCGGGCCAGGCAGAGGCGGCCGTGGCGGCGGCGGATTTCGTGTCGCGCCTGACCGACTATTTTCTGGACGACCGCGAGTCCACCCTGCACTTGATGAACGTGGTGGACCGGAGCGAGTCGGCCTATTCCCACCCCATGAACGTGGCCGTGCTGTCCATGATCGTGGGCAAGGAGGCCCGGCTGAACGCGCGGGAGCTGCTCGTGCTCGGACTGGGCGCGCTGTTCCACGACATCGGCAAGGAGCGGCTGCCCAAGAAGCTGCTCAAGAAGCGGGGCGAGCTGACCCGGCCCGAGCAGGAGCTGCTGGAGCAGCACCCGGTGTACGGCGCGGCCATGCTGGCGGATATCGACGTGTTTCCGCGCGACGCGGCCAGGGTGGTGGCCCAGCACCACGAACGCATGGACGGATCGGGCTTCCCCAAAAAGCTCAAGGGCGACGGCATCAACCGCCTGGCCCGCATGGTGGCCATCGCCGACGCCTACGACAACCACTGCAACCGGCCCGACCCCATGGAGTCCCTGACCCCGTACCTGGCCCTGTCGTTCATGTTCGGCCAGCAGAAGCATCTCTTCGACGTGGAGCTGCTCGCCCTGTTCATCCGCTGCCTGGGCGTGTACCCGCCGGGCACCGTGGTGGAGCTGTCCAACGGCGAGGTGGGCATGGTCATGGCCGTGAATCCCAAGAATCAGCTCAACCCGAGCGTCATGCTCTACGATCCGGATGTGCCCAAGCGGGAAGCGCTCATCGTGGACCTGGCCGACGAGCCGGACCTGCGTGTGGAAAAATCCATCCGTCTGGCCCAGCTCACCCCGGAAATGCTCGAATATCTCTCCCCCCGCACTCGCATCACCTACTACGTGGAACCCGGCTCCTAGCCCTCCCGCCACCGGACGAAGGCGTCCCGCCGCACCAGGCCGATGACCACGCTCAGCGCCCCGGTCAGGACCAGCAGCAGCGTGCCGTAGGCCATGGACAGCCCTATCTCGTATTCAAAGATCGCGTTGACCATGGCGATGGACATGGGCTTGTTCGAGGCCGTGTAGAGGAAGGCGGACACGGTGTACTCCCCCACGCTGTTGACGAAGACCAGCAGGAACCCGGCCAGCAGGCCGGGCGAGAGCATGGGCAGGGCCACGCCCCGGAGGGTCTGAAACCGGCTCGCCCCGAGGCTGGACGAGGCCTCGAACAGGGTCGAGCTCAGGTTCTGGAAGGAGACGTGGACGATCTTGACCACGATGGGCAGGGACTTGATGAAGTAGCCCAGCGGCAGGAGGAAGTACGAGCCGAGCAGGATGGCGTTGAAGGCGAAGACGTTGGGCGTGCTGTTGGCGTTGATCAGGTTCACGGCGATGGCGCTGGCGGGCATGGCCCAGGGCAGGATGACCAGGAACTCGATGAGCCAGCGCAACTTCATGCGGGTCTTCTCGATGATGAACGACGCGGGCACGGCCACCACCAGGCAGCCCAGGGCGGCCAGCAGGGACATGTTCACGCTGTTCAGGAACGGCCGGAACTTCCGGGCCCGGGTGAAGACCGCCTCGAAGTTGTCCAGGAAGAAGTGTTGGGGGTAGATGCTGACCATCCAGGAGGCCGAGTCCACGAAGGAGAGCAGGACGATGGCCGCGAACGGGAGAACGACCATGAGCACCAGGAACCAGGCCGCGCCCAGCATGGCGTACCGGGCCAGGGGATTGCGCACGGGCACCGGGTGCATGGGCGTCCCCTTGACCTGGGCCGCGAACAGCCTGCCCCGCTCGTAGCACCGCAGCAGGGCGAAGAAGATCAGCGAGATGGCGGTCAGCACGACCACCTGCACGGCGGCCACGCCCATGTAGTTGTTGGCCTTGGCCAGGAGTATCTGGGTGGTCAGGACCTTGTACGGCCCGCCGATGATGCTCGGCGCGGTGAACGAGCCGATGCCGGTCATGAAGGTCACGGCCGCCGAGGTGATCAGGGCCGGGGTCAGAAACGGCAGGATGACCGAGGTGAAGACCTGGAGTCGGGACGCGCCCAGGCTGCGCGCGCTCTCCACCACCGAGCCGTCGATGTGCCGGATGGCCAGGGAGACCGCGATGTAGAAATAGACGTACTGGGTGTAGGTGTGCACGAACAGGATGCCCGGCAGCCCGGCGAAGTCCCACGGCGCGGCCTCCAGGCCCAGCCACGTCTCCACGGTCTTGGTCACCAGCCCGCTCTCGCCGTAGAGCTGGACGAAGGCGAAGACGATGATGATCCCAGGCATCATCACCGGCAGGAGCAGGATCTTGTCCACCACCCCGCGAAACGGGAACTCGAAATAGTGCACGAAGAAGGCCAGCGCCGTGCCGGTCACCCCGCAGGCCAGCACGGTCAACAGCCCGAGGACCACGGAGTTCCACAGCACGGACAGGCCCGTGGCGGAGGAAAAGAAGGCCAGGTAACGCGACAGATTCAACGTCCCGCCCGCGCCCTCGCCCGGGGCCAGGCTGACCAGCAGCGTGGACAGGGCCGGGTGCAGGATGAAGCCCGTCAGGAACCAGGCCAGGGCCGCCGTGAGCAGCCAGAGGGGAAGGCGCCGCCTGTCCACGCGCATGGCCGCCCTACTCCTCCAGGACCATGGCCGCCCGCGCCGCAAAGGACACGCGCACCGCGTCGCCCGGACGCGGCGCGAAGCCGTCGGCCACGGTGTTCAGAGCGGCGGCGCGCAGCACCGTTTCGCCCACCCGGACCTGGTAGTCGATCCACACCCCGTTGAGCTGCGCGTCCGCAACATACCCCTCGAACACGTTGTCGTCGCCGGGGGACGCGGGGGCGTCGGGCGGCGACAGGCGCACGTCCTGGGGCCGTATGGCCACGTACCGGCCCGGCCCGGAGGTCTCGGCGCGGATGGCCTGCCCGCCGGGGGCCACAGCCAGGCCGTCGCGCCAGGCCGCCTCGATGAGGTTGGTGTCGCCCACGAACCCGGCCACGAACCCGTTGCGCGGACGGCCGTAGATCTCGGCCGGGGTGCCGGTCTGGACCACCCGGCCATTGTCGAACACGGCGATGCGGTCGGACAGGGTCAGGGCCTCGTTCTGGTCGTGGGTCACGAAGATGGTGGTGATGCCCAGCTCGCGCTGGAGGTTCCGCAGTTCCTCGCGGGTGTGGTCGCGCAGCCGGGCGTCCAGGTTGGACAGCGGCTCGTCGAGCAGGAGCACGCGCGGCTCCACGGCCAGGGAGCGGGCCAGGGCCACGCGCTGCTGCTCGCCCCCGGACAGCTCGTCGATGCGCCGGTCCTCGAACCCGGACAGGCCGACCATGTCCAGATAGCGGCCCACGGTGGCGCGTATCTCCGCCCTGGTCCGGCGGCGCACGCGCAGGCCGTACTCCACGTTGCGGGCCACGGTCAGGTACGGGAACAGGGCGTAGTTCTGGAAGACCATGCCCACCTCCCGCTTTTCGGGCGGCAGGCCGGTGATGTCCCGGCCGCCGAGCAGGATGACGCCCGACTGCGGGGTCAGGAACCCCGCAATCAGGCGCAGAATGGTCGTCTTGCCGCAGCCGGACGGCCCCAGGAAGGTGAACAGCTCGCCACGGGCCACGGTGAGGTCCACATCGGCGCAGGCCGTGGTCGCGCCGAAGGTCCTGGTCACCCCCCGGAGGACGACTTCGTCCATGGCGGGGCTACTTCTTGTCCTTGGCCGAGTCCTTGACCTCGGCGTCCCACTTCTGCATCCAGGCCGACTGGCGGGAGGCCAGCTCGCCCCAGTTCACGTCCATGGCCTTGAACTTGACCTTGCCCATCCACGCCGGGGCGTCGGCCAGGGCGTCGGGCAGGGTCGGCATGCGGTTGAACTTCCGGGCCAGCATGGCCTGGACCCCGGCGCTGCCCGCGAACTCCACGAAGGCCTTGGCCGCCTCGGGATGCCTGGCGTGCCGGATCACGGCGATACCGTCGGTGATGACCGGGGAGCCGCTCTCGGCGTCGATGAACTGGAGCGGCATCTTGTTCTTGGTCATGTTGTCGATGATGTCGTTGAGCACCGAGAAGCTGATGGCGGCCTCCTTGCGGCCGATGGCCTGGAACAGGAGGGAGCCGCTGCCGTAGTAGCGCTTGGTGTTGGCGTCCACGGCCTTGAGGAAGGCCCAGCCCTTGTCGAGCTCGCCCTTCTTCTCATACTGCTGCAACAGGGCGGAATAGGTGGCCCGGGCGGACGAGGACAGGGCGTTGCGGAAGACCAGCAGGTCCTTGTACCTGGGGTCGGCCAGGTCCTTCCAGTCCTTGGGGGCCTCGGCGGCGGTGAGCATCTCGGTGTTGTAGAACAGCAGCACCGGGGTCTGGATGGTCCCGATCCAGTAGCCGTCCTTGTCCTTGAACAGGGGGTTGACCTTGGCGGCCCAGGTGGGCGTGAAGGGCTCGAACAGGTCTTCGGCCTGCAGCTCCTGGTAGACCGAGGACGGGCCGCCGTACATGACGTCGGACTGGGGGTTGGCCTTTTCGGCGCGGACCCGGTCGGCCAGCTCGCCTTTGAGGTTCAGGAACTCCACGGCCACGCCGGTCTTGGCCTCGAAGGCGTCGGCCACCGCTTCGAGCAGGGACTCGCCGTGGGTCGAGTAAACGACCACCTTGTCCTCGAGCTTCCCGGCCAGCGCGGCCGAGGCGCACAGGGCCACGAGCGCCAGACTCGACAGCAGACAGAAAATCCGTTTCATCGCATTCCTCCAAATCGGTTGCAGTATGGTTCCGCCGCGGGCTCCGCCGGGCCTACAGCGCTATGGAAATGGCCGCCACGTCGTCGTGGACCTTGAACCGGGGATAGCGGGTGCATGCCGCGTCGCCCGCCTCCGTGCTCCGGATGTGGTCCCGGACCCCCTTGAGCCCGCCCGCGCGGAACAGTTCGGCGAACAGGTCGAAGTTCTCCCGCTCGCCGGGGTCGCGCTTGGGGATGAACAGGCCGTCGGTGAAGAGCAGGATGTCCGTGACCCCGTCAAGCGGCAGGGACCCGGCGTTCAGGAAATCCATGGCTGCGGGCTCGCCGTTGAACACGCCGTAGGTCACGTTCATGCCCCGGCGGACCTTGACGATCTGCTCGTGCATGACGTCGAGGACCGCGCCCTCGCTCTCGCAGGACGCCTCCCGCCACATGGTCAGGGTCTCGAGGTCGTGGTTGAATTCGGCGCAGTGCACCCGGTGGGAGCCGTCTTCGAGCAGGGTCATGACCAGGCAGTCGCCGATCTGGACCCACTCGAAGCGGTCCTCCGCGACCCGGACCACGGCCGCGCTGGTGGACCACAGGTTCGCCCGGTCGTCCAGGTCCACGCCGTGCTTGAGCATGGCGTCCATGATCGCCCGGTTGGCCCTGTCCGCCAGCTCCTCGAGGGGCCGGTCGCTCCCGCGAAAGGCGCTCCCCGCAATGGTCGAGGCCAGGCACCCCCCGGTCAGGCCGTGGCCGAAGCGGGCCGGGGACAGACTGGTGGCCCCGTCGAACACGCCGAACAGGTTCTTGTCCACCACCAGGAAGTCCTCGTTCAGCAGGCCGGTTCCCTGCTCAAAAACGGTATCGATTCTCATGGGTTGTCCTTTTCCGGTCCCTGTCACACTGGTACCGGCGTCACCATTCTGTCAAATTGATACCGTCTATTGAGTATGAGCCCATATCGATGGACTCGATAGCACCGTGTAATCCCCCGGTTTCACGCAGGCTTTCACGGCCCCAAAAGACGAACGGGGCCGGAGTCCGCTCCGGCCCCGGAAGGTAGACGGGGTGCGAGGCTAAAGCCCCTTGCAGTTGGCGTAGTAGGTCACGGTACCGGGCCAGTCGCTGAAGATGCCGATGACGCCCACCTGCTGCGCCAGGACATCCACCAGGGTGAACATGTCGCCCGGCTTGCGGACCACGTCCTTGACGGACTGGTAGTACCAGCCGCCGCCGTCGGCCAGGAGCCCGGAGCGCTCCAGGGACCAGGTGATGATCTTCAGCCCGGCGGCCTTGGCGGCCTTGGCGTAGGCCGAGGGCACGATCCTGCCGTCCTCCACCGTGACCAGGACCCACAGGGGCGGGGCCACGATCTTCACGCCGTCGGCCGCCAGCTCGGCCGGGGTCGGGGCCCAGGTCTCGGGCTTGTCCTGGTTGAAGCCCTTGAGCCCGTCCTCGTCCAGGAACACGGCCTGCGCGCCGAAGTCCGGGTCGTTCTTCAGCCAGTACAGGATGTCGGCCAGGCGGAAGGACTGGGCAAAGACCATGGACGGGTCCACGCCCGCCTGCCGGTACTCGTCGAGCATCTGCCGGGCGTACTTCTCCTGGGTGTAGTCGCCGTCGAACGGCATGGCCACACTCGGGGTCTTGAGCTCCGGGGTCATCTTCACGCCGAGCTTCTTGAACAGGGCGATGGACTCCTTGTGGGTCATGACCGTGCCCGTGGCCGTGTACAGCTCCGTACGCCAGGCCGGGGTGCCCCCCATAAACTCCTCGGGGGTGGCCGCCGCCGGGTTGAAGGCGTCCATCTTGCCCTTGAGACGCTTGAACTCGTCCACGGTCAGGTCGCTGGTGCAGCACATGGCCGTGGCCGGTTCCAGGACCTCGCCCGTGGCCGGGTCGACCTTGGCGGGCGTGAACGGCTTGGAGCACTTGGCGGCCAGCTCGGGGATGGCCAGGATGTTGGTGGTCGTGGCCAGGTCGCACTGGGAGTGGCGGCAGACCAGTTGGCGGTCTTTGGTGAAGGCCACGTCGCACTCGAGCACGCCCGCGCCCATGCGCGCGGCGGCCTCGTAGCTCTCCTTGGTGTGCTCCGGGAACTGCATGGGCGCGCCCCGGTGGCCGATGGAGAAGGCGGTCCGCCGAAGCGGCCTCTCCTCGCACATCCTGAGCGACTCCTTGAGCGGGCCGTCGTCCATGTTTTCGATCAGGTAGTAGGGCCGGGGGCCGACCTGGATGTTCTCCCCGGCCACGGCCCCGGCCACGGACGCCAGCAGACAGGCCGCGGCCGCGACGATCAGTGTTTTAAAGCGCATCGTATCCTCCGAAAAGCGGTAAGAGGTTCGGACGGTGTGCAGGACATCCGCCGGAACATAGCACGCGGCGGGAATCGCGCGCATTGCGGGAGCGCGGCGGGCGGGAGGAATTTCGGTGACGGAGGGGGGCCGCTACTTGCCGGACAGCAGGCGGCCGATGGAGGCCATCAGGTCGTGCTTGAGGATCGGCTTCATGATGAAGTCGCCGATGCCGATGTCGCGCAGCCGCTCGTAGGACACGGCGTCCGAGAAGCCGGTGCACAGGATGATCGGGATGTCGGGCCGGATCTTGAGGACTTCGCGGGCGAACTCCATGCCGGTCATGTTCGGCATGGACTGGTCGGTGATGATCAGGTCGAAGTCGCCCGACTTGAACTTGAAGGCCTCCAGGGCCTCGATGGACGAGGTCCGGGTGACCACCTCGAAGCCGATGGATTCGAGCATCTCGCGGCCGATGTCCGTGAGCGGCTTCTCGTCGTCCACGAACAGGATGCGCCCCTCGCGGAAGACCAGGTCGGCCGGGATGTCCGCCTCGGGCCGGGCCAGCTCGGAACTGCGCGGCAGGAAGACGTGAAAGGCCGCGCCCCGGCCCGGGCTGTTCTCCAGCTCCAGGTAGCCGTCGTGGCGCTTGACGATGCCGTGGACCATGGCCAGCCCCATGCCCGTGCCCTCGCCCTGCTTCTTGGTGGTGAAAAAGGGGTCGAAGACCCGCTCGGCCACGTCCGGGTCGATGCCCGGCCCGTTGTCGGCCACGGTCAGGCGCACGAACCGCTCGGCCTTGCCCAGGTCTTCGGGCGGGACCACGGGGTCGTCCGGGGACACGTCGGCCAGGGTGATGGTCATGGTCCCGCCCGTATCCTGCATGGCCTGGGAGGCGTTGCCGCAGAGGTTGAGCAGGATCTGGTGCATCTGGGTCGGGTCGGCCATGACCTGGTCGCGGCCGGTCTGGAGCCGGGTGTAGATGGCCACGTTGCTCGGCACCGAGGAGCGCAGCAGCTTCAGCGCCTCCTTGACCAGCGGGGTCAGGGTCATGGCGTGCCGCTCCTGGGGGCCCTGGCGGGAAAAATTCAGGATCTGGGTGACCAGGTCGCGCGCCCGCCTGCCCGCCCGGGAAACCTCACCGATGCGCCGCGCCAGGCCGGAATCCGGCTCGGCCCCGGACTCGATGATCTCGGCGTAGCCCAGGATGACGCCGAGGATGTTGTTGAAGTCGTGGGCGATGCCCCCGGCCAGGGTGCCGAGCGCCTCCATCTTCTGGGACTGGCGCAGCTGGTCCTCCAGCCGCTTGGGTTCGGAGATGTCGAACAGGTAGCCGCGCAGCTCCGCCTGGCCGCCCTCGCCCTCGGCCACCGTGTCGCAGCTGACCAGCAGGTGCCGCTTGAGCACCCCGCGCGTGAAGGTCACCTCCTGGTTGGACACCCGCCCGTTGGCGGCCAGCAGGGTGCGCAGGGACTCCCCGCCCCCGGCCCTGTCCCAGAGGTCGAGGATGTTCGCGCCCAGCGCGTCGTCGGGCAGGCGGAAGTCGAACATCTCGGCGAAGGCCGTGTTGCAGTCCAGGATGCGGCCCTCGGGGTCCGCCGCGAAATTGCCGGTGATGTTCTGCTCGAAGAGCAGCCGGTAGCGCTGCTCCGAGGCCTGGAGCTCGCGCAGGACCGCCGCGCGCTTGGCGATGTCCAGCCGCAGCCGCCGGTTGGCCGCGTTGAGCTCGCTGGTCCGGGCCTCGATCTTGGAGGCCAGGGTCTCGTTCAGGTCGCGCAGCCGGTTCTCCGCGTCCCACTTGGAGCCCAGGGACAGGGCGATCTGCTTGAGTTCGGGGGAGCGGAACGGTTTCTGGATGTAGAGCAGCTTCTCGGGCGGCTGGACCCGCTTGTTGAATTCCTTGAGGGGGACCTTGTGGCGGGCCGACAGGAGCACGATCTCCACGTGCGGGTCGCGGGACCGCAGGGCCTCGGCCAGGTCGATGCCCCGGAGCTCCTCGCCCAGGTCGGACAGGTGGATGTCCACCAGCGCGATGGCGAACGGCTCGCCCGCCTCGATCGCCCGGTCCATGGCCTTGAGGCCGCCCCTGGCCCCCGGGGCCTGGACCACCTCGAAGACCGGCCGGGCCGCGTCCTCGTCGATCTCCTCGCGGGACGGCAGCCGGGCGTCGTCGCCAAACAGCGCCTCCAGGGCGGACGGCTCCTCGCTCTCGAAGCAGAGGATGTCGCGGTAGAGCGTGAGCATGGACTCGTCATGGTCCACGGCGAGGACGCGAAAGCGTTGGGTGCGGTCGGCTGCCAAGTTGATTCTCCCCGGTCTGTTCGGGCGCTGATCGGGCTCCATGCCCTAGAGGGAACCATACGGAAATCCACCGAAAAAGGGAAGGTTCCCCCCTCCACGCGGACACCCCGGACCGGCAGCGACGCGCTGGCGATCCGGGGTGACGGGCGGGCCGGTGCCATTCAAGACATTCGTGCCGTTGTTAGAGCTGTGCCGAGATCACGGGCCCGGGGGCCGCGCGCTCGAAGACCGGGGCGCTGTCCAGGTTCAGGATGGCCAGGACGTCCGGCCGTTCGGCCTGGGCCTCCTTGACCGAGCCGAACTTGCCCACCAGGACGCGATACCAGACGCCCTTGTCGCCGAGGTCCACTTGGTTGATCCAGGTCTCGAACCCCTGCTTCCGGAGCTTCTCGCAGTGGTCGGCGGCGCTGTCCCGGTCGCGCCAGGAGCTGACGTGCAGCCCGTAGGTCCTGTCATGGGGAATTATGGTCTGATCCCCGGAACCCCTCGCCGGCTCCGCCAAGGCCGCCTTGACGGCCTTGGTGGAGGGGGGAGGCGAGCCTGCGGACGCGGGAGATGCCGCAGGCTCGCCGGGGTTCTGCTTCGAGTCGGGGAAGGACTGACGAAGCAGAGGGTTCGGGGTGGAACCGCTGAGTTGGGTGGCGGCGACGTCCTGGAAGCGGGCCGCCAGGCGGGCGCGCTTCAGGTTGTCGGCGGCCTTCACGTAGTAGTTGGGGGAGAGCTCGATGGCCTTCTCGAAATACGGGACCGCCTGGGCGGGATGGTTCTCCGTCAGGAGGACGTATCCGAGGTTGTTGTTGGCCTTGGCTTCGCCGCCGGCGTACTTGAAGGATTCGAGGGCCTCGTCCAGGCGGCCCATGCGGGCCAGGGCCAGGCCCAGGTTGTTGTAGGTGCGCGCGGACACGCCGCCCGCCTGAAGCGCCCGGCGGAAGGTCTCCACCGCCTCGGCGTACTGCTTGCGGGCGATGTGGACCACGCCCAGGTTGTTGTAGATCTCGTCCACGCCGTTGCCCTGGTGCAGTTCCAGGGCGGCCGCGAATTCCTTGGCGGCCATGTCGTAGTCCCGGTCGCGGTCATGGATGATGCCCAGGAAATTGTGGGCCTTCCAGAGCATGGGGTTAAGGGCCACGGCGCGGTTCAGGTGCGTCTTGGCCTCGTCGTACAGACCGGCCCGGAAGTACACGCAGCCCGCGGCCTCGTTGGCGATGGCGTGGTCGGGGTCCTTTTCCAGGACCTGGGTGAATTCGGCCAGGGCCTGCTCGTCCAGCCCCTGGGCGACCAGCAGGTTGCCGCGCTTGACCCGGACGTCGAGATTGTTCTGGTCCAGCTCGATGGCCTTGTTGAAGTGGACCAGGGCCATTTCGGGCTTGCTGCGGCGGACGTAGCCGTCGCCGACCTGCTCGTGCTGCTCGCTGGTCAGGTTGACCGAGGACTGCTCCCCGTAGGCCAGCTGGTCGAAGGTCTTGTCGTCGTGGGACTTGCCCACGCAGCCGGACAGGGCGACCCCGGCGAACAGGGTGACGGCGATGATAAAAAGCTTTCTCATGATGGTCTCCTTGGCTTTCGCCCTAGTGGCTGTTCATCTGAAGGAACATGTCCATGCTCATGATCACCGCCGGTCCGAGGATGGCCACGAACAGGGACGGGAGGATGAACGCCACGAGTGGAAGAAGCAGCAGCACCGGCATCTTGGCGGCCTTTTCCTCGGCGCGCTGGGAGCGCTTGACGCGCATGGCGTCCGAGTACACGCGCAGGGTCCGGCCGACGCTGATGCCGAAGGCGTCGGCCTGGATGAGCAGGGAGGTCAGGCTGTTCAGGTCGTCCAGCCCCACCCTCTCGGCCAGGGACCGGAGGGCCTCGATGCGGGACTTGCCCGCGCGCAGCTCCAGAGTGAGCAGCTTGAATTCGGAGCTGATGACCGGGCCGGAGTTGCGCAGCTCATGGCAGACGCGGTCCACGGCCTGGTCCAGCCCCATGCCGGATTCCACGCAGACCACCAGGAGATCGAGGGCGTCGGGCAGCTCGTCGCTCACGGCCATCTTGCGCTTCTTGATCTTGCGGGTCAGCCAGTACTCGGGCCCGTACACGCCCAGCACGGCGGGCAGGACCGTGCCGAAGCTGGTCATGGCCAGGGACATGTCGTCCAGGAACAGGAAGCGGACGAGCAGGAAGCCGCCGGCCAGGCCCACGGCCATGAACCCCTTGAGGCCCTGGAAAATCTTGTACGAATCGGGCTTGCGCATGCCCGCCTGGATGAGGCGCAGGCGGCCCTTGTCGATCTCCTCGGTCTCGGTGGGGCCGATCTTGGTGCCCAGCCGCCCGAAGAAGTCCACGGCTCCCTTGACCGCATTGCCCAGGGGCGCGGTCAGGGCGTCCGAGCGCTTGACCGCCGTGCCCGAGACCCGCTCCTTGAGCCGGGCCGATTCGCTGGCGCCGCCCAGGTAGCCGATTAGGCCGTAACCCGCCAGAAGCACGGAGACGAAGCCGACGCCCGCCGCGAACAGGGGAATGATCTGGATGTCCATGGCCGCCTCCCTACACCTTGATCTGGATGATCTTGCGGATGATGACCCAGCCGAAGACCATGGAGATGGCCGCGCCCCAGACCATGTTCTGGCCCAGCTCGCGGGTCCACAGCAGGCTGACGTAGTCGGGGTTGATCACGTACAGGATGCCGGTCAGCAGAAACGGCAGGGCGATGAGGATGTAGGCGGACACCCTGCCCTCGGCGGACAGGACCCGGATCTTGCCGAACAGGGCGAACCGTTCGCGCACCAGGGCGGCGATCTTGGCGATGATCTCGGCCAGGTTGCCGCCGGTCTCGCGCTGGATGTTCACCGAGACGACGAAGAACTTCAGGTCCGGGCAGTCCACGCGGTCCTGGAGGTTGCTCAGAGCGCGGTCCACGTCCATGCCGTAGTTCATCTCGTCCAGGGTCTTGCCGAACTCGGGGCCGATGGGGCTGTCGAACTCGTCGGCCACCATGCGCATGCCGCCGCCGAAGGTGTGCCCGGCCTTGAGCGCGCGGGCCATGAGGTCCAGCGCCTCGGGCAGCTGCTTCTGGAACCGGTTCATGCGCTTGCGCTTCTTGCCCTGCAGGGTCCAGACGGGGATGTAGCCGAGCATGATCGCCCCGGCCGCCGAGACCCACAGCCGCCCCGAGAAGGACCCGGCGTAGAAGCCGACCACGGCCAGGAGCATGCAGACGAGCAGGTACACGCCCGCCGAACCCTTGGCGTCGGCCTGGTACAGCAACCGGCTGAGATTGGTGGACCAGCGCATGCTCTCGAGCAGGCGGTTGAACAGCGGCACCTCGCTCATGGCGGCCTCGCGCAGGACCAGGTCCACGGAGGCGGCGTCGATGTCGGCGGTCAGGGCCATGGCCCGGAGGCGGTCCTTGACGCGCCGCTCGGCCTTGTCCGAACCGGACTGCATCAGCGAGCCGATACCCATGACCAGCAGGAAGACGATGAGCACGGCCACGGCCGCGATGATCAGTGTCATGGACATGGCCTACTCCTTGGTCTTCACGGGTCTGGGGGTGACGTTGAACGTTTCCATGGGGAACGGGAAGCCCATGCGCTCCAGCTTGGCCGCGAACTTGGGCCGGATGCCCCGGGCGGTGAAGTAGCCGTCCACCTTGCCGTCGGCGGTCATCCCGGTCTGTTCGAAGGCGAAGATCTCCTGCATGGTGATCATCTCCCCTTCCATGCCGGTCACTTCCTGGATGGAGATGACCTTTCTGGTGCCGTCCACCATGCGGGTGGCCTGAATGATGACGTCGATGGCCGAGGAGATGTAGCGCTTCATGGACAGGGGGTTCAGGTTCAGCCCGGCCATGGAGATCATGGTCTCCAGACGCATGAGGGCGTCGCGGGGAGTGTTGGCGTGGATGGTGGTCAGGGAGCCGTCGTGACCGGTGTTCATGGCCTGGAGCATGTCCAGGGCCTCGGACGAACGGACCTCGCCGACGATGATGCGGTCCGGGCGCATGCGCAGGCAGTTCTTGACCAGGTCGCGCATGGTGATCTCGCCGCGCCCCTCGATGTTGGCCGGGCGGGTCTCCAGCCGGACCACGTGCTCCTGCTTGAGCTGCAGCTCGGCCGCGTCCTCGATGGTCACGATGCGCTCGTCCTCAGGGACGTTGCGCGACAGGCAGTTCAGCAGCGTGGTCTTGCCCGAGCCGGTACCGCCGGATATGAGCACGTTGAGCTGGGTCTGGACGATGCCCTTCATCAGCAGGGCCATCTCCGGGGTCAGGGAATTGAAACCGATCAGGTCGGCCACTTCCAGCGGGTCCTTGGAAAACTTGCGGATGGACAGCGAGGGCCCGTCGATGGCCAGGGGCGGAATGACCGCGTTGACGCGCGAGCCGTCGAGCAGGCGCGCGTCGCACAGGGGCTGGGACTCGTCGATGCGCCGTCCCACCTTGGAGACGATGCGGTCGATGATCTTGCGCAGGTGGCCGTCGTCCTTGAACCGCGCCTGGGTCAGTTCCAGCTTGCCCGAGCGCTCCACGTAGACCTGCCTGTAGCCGTTGACCAGGATATCGTTGACCGTGGGGTCCTGGACGTAGGGTTCCAGCGGCCCGAGGCCGATGACCTCGTCCTGGATTTCGGCCAGCATGCGCTTGCGCTCGGCCAGATTGAGCGGCGCGTTGCGGAACTCGCCCCAGAGCAGCCCCTCGGTGACCTTGGCGATCTCGCTGCGCATCTCGGGCTCGCTCAGGGAGTCCAGGAGGGAGAGGTCGATCATGTCGATGAGCCGGTCGTGGATGCGGGTCTTGAGGTCGAAATAGTGCTCCGCCGCCTCGACCTTGGGGGCCTGGGGCTGGGGCTTGGCCTTGGGCTTGGGGCCGGCCTTGGCGGTGGTGACGGGCGCGGCCGCCGGGGCGGTGCGCTTGGCCGCGTTTCGGTTCAGTCTTTCCGCGAGGTTCATAAGGTCGCTCCTGCCAGATTTTCATTGGCGTCCGCGCTCTTGCCCTTCTTGCGGAAGAGCGAGGAAAACGGCAGGGAGAGCCCCTTGCGGGCCTTGCCTGCCCTGGGGGCCAGGTCCTTGACCAGGGCTTGCACGGCCTTGGCCGACACGGACTTGGGGTAGGCCTGGACCAGGGGCGTGCCCTGGTTGATGGCGGAGAGCACGGTCTCGCCGTCCTCGGGGATGGACCAGGCGATCTCGCGGCCCAGGACCTCGGCGGCCTCGGACACGCCGATGGAGCTGTTGCGGGCCACGCGGGTGGCCACCAGGCGCATGCGCCGGTCCGCGTCCGGATCCTGGCCGCCGATGGAATCGGTCAGCCGGGAGACGCGGGCCAGGCACGGCAGGGAAAGCTGCATGGACATCAATATGGAATCGGCCAGCTCCACTTCCTTGGGCAGCTCGTCCTCGCCCGGGGTGGCCGCGTCCACGACCACGAAGTCGTAGCTGTGGCGGAGCTGCTCCAGGATGAGGAACAGGGTGTGCTCGTCGGGCCGCTCGCCCGAGGCCGGGCCGGGCAGGACGTGCAGGCCGGACTCGTGCTCGGCCATGACGCTGCGCAGGTAGGTGGCGTCCAGCCGGGAGATGTCGGCCACCAGGTCGCCCCAGGTGTAGTCGTACTTGAGGTCCAGGAAATAGGGGATCTCGCCCATGGGCGGACGGAGGTCCAAGAGCACGGTGCGGCCGGGGGCGCGCTCGTTCAGGGCGCAGGCCATGTTCACGGCCAGGGTGGTGGTCCCCACGCCGGGCTTGCAGCCCATGACCGTGAAGATGCGGCCCTTGTCGCCGTCGTCCACGCCCAGGCTCAGGCGCATGGCCGTGCGCACGACCGCGGCGCGCAGGTCGTTCTCGTCCACCGGGAACTTCAGATATTCGCGGATGCCGCTGCGCATGGCCCGGATGAGGATCTCGGGGTCTGCCACGTTGCCGGCCAGGTAGACGTCCTCGGCCTGCCCCGATTCCAGGGCGTGGATGATGTGCGGCATGTCCTCTTCGACGGAGTCGCCGGGCTCGTAGATGAGCACGCCCATCTCCTCGGCGTCCTCGCCCACCAGCCGGACCATGGGATTGGCGGCGATCATCTTTTCCAGGCGATCGCGCTGCTCCTTGTCGATGACGGCCAGCGATATGTGTATCACTCTGTTGTTCATGGTTCCCCCTTTCCCCCTATCCTTTCCTAATCGGTCACGACTACGGCGGTCGGCTGACCCCCGCTTTCCCCGTCGGACCGAAAATTCTCAAACATTGTCACGTCGATGACGAGCACGGACGGCATCAGGAGCGCCGGCGCCAGCTCACGCCGGTATCCGCAGCGCTCCCGGCCGCTCATAACTTGGTGTCCACGACGCCGAACATGGAGGGCCGGTTCCGCTCGGTCTTGTCCCTGGGGCCCTTGTTGTAGTTTTCGGCCACCTTGGCGGCGTACCGCCCGTCCAGTCCCACCACGGGAGCGTCGGACTGGCCCGCACTCGGATCGGCGGTCTGGTTGGCCACGATGCCGTAGACGGAACTCCCGAAGGCGGGCGCGGAGGGCTCGGGCTCGTACATCGTCCCGCAACCGGCCTGCAACATAATCCCGATCATACCGAGATAAATGAGGATATTACGCATACCATCTCCCATCCCTAGTGTTTAGCGCGGCCAGGAATGGCCGAACTGTCCGTCGAATCCGTTTTCGGGGCGGACCACTGCGCTGCTGCTCTCCGCAACCCTGCCCGCCTTGTCCCCGGAGTCCTTCCCGGCCTTGTCGGTGTGCCCTTCGAGAAGGCCCATGAGGTAGAATTCCTTGTCGTCGGGCACCTGGAAGTTGTCGGTGGGCAACGTCATGGCGTTTCTGTCCAACGGCTTGGCCAGGTGGGCGGTGACCAGGACCACCAGTTCGGTCTTCTTCGAGGTAAAGTCCTTGGAGCTGAACAGGCTGCCGAGCACCGGGACTTCACCCAGTCCGGGGAACTTGCTGCTGTTCTCCTTGAGGGAGTCGCTGATCAGCCCGGCGATGGCGAAGGACTGCCCGTCGCCGAGCTCGATCACGGTATTGGCCCGCCGGGTGGTCAGGCTGGGAATCTCGTAGCCGTCCACGCTCAGGACCTTGGAATAATCCAGTTCGGACACCTCGGGGTTGACCTGAAGGTTGATGCGCCCGGACGACAGGACCGTGGCCGTGAACTTGAGCCCGATGCCGAAGGGCTTGAACACGATGCCCACGGTGCCGAGGGCGCCGGGCATGGGCAGGGGGATTTCGCCGCCCACCAGGAACTCGGCGGACTCGCCGGATACGCAGGTCAGGTTCGGCTCGGCCAGGACGCGGATCAGGCCGTTGGCCTTCAATGCGTCGATCATGCCGAAGAGGCTCGTGTTGCCGGTCCGGTAGCTGCCGGTGAAGTTGACGTTGTCGGTCCGTTCGAAATAGCCCTTGTCCGCGTTGTAGCTCGTCAGGTTGTTGATGATCGAATAGATGGAGAAATTGGAGCCGATGGCCGCGAAGTTGATGCCCAGCCGCTTGGTCACGGAGCGGGACATCTCGGCCACGCGCACCTCGAGCATGACCTGCTGGATGCCGTCCACGGTCAGGAGGTTGACCACCTTGCCCGGCGACGCGGCCTCGGCCATGGCCAGGACGGAAGAGAGGCTCTCGGTGCTGGATACGTAGCCGGACAGGGTGATGACCCCGCCGTTGGTCAACACGCGGATGTTGTTCTCATTCGGCAGCAGGTCGTAGATCATCCGCTTCAGCCGGGTGGTGTCCGGGTCCACGGAGATGTCGTAGATTTCGGAGACCTGGTCCCCGGCCCACAGGGTCAGGGTGGTGGCGCCGATCTCGTTGGCGGTCAGGTAGATCTGCTTCGGGGAGATGACCACGATGGAGCAGACGGTGTCCGAGCCGAGCGAGATGCGGCTGACGGCCTTGTCCGTGGTGATCACGGTGGACTCGCCGACGATCATGGAGATCATGTCGGGCTTGTCGGACCGGACCACGCGGGCCCAGGCCACGGAGGCGGTCAGGACGACCAGGCAAGCGAGCAGGACGACCAGGGTATACTGTATGGTTCGCGTATTCTTCATGGCGCCCGCCCCTAGAACTTGACCGACGAGCGGTTCGTGCCGGTGATGACTTCGATGTCCACTCTGCGCCGTGTCTGGCGGACCTGCTGCCGGGGCCGCAGGGCGGCCAGGGTGCCGGGCACCGTGGTGCCGTTGGTGCGCACCTCGTCCATGTCCTGTTCGTTGCGCAGGGCGAAATTCAGGGTCCCCTGGGTGGAGGCCAGGGCGAGCCGCTCGGACTCGGCCGGGGTCAGCTCCAGGGTGTACACGCCGACCGAGGCGGTCTTGCCTTCCTCGTTGGGCGGGGTCAGTTGGGTTCCGGTGGCGATGATCTTGACCCGCTCCAGGACCAGCTTGGTCACCGGCTTCTCGTCGCGGCCCACGGTCAGGGAGACGATGACGTCCACCCGGTCGCCGGGACGGACGAAACCGGACAGGCCCATGACCTCGTTGCCCTTGACGGCCATGGCCCGCTTGCCCGGGGTGATCAGCGCGGACACGCCGCCGCCCATGATGGACTTGTCGGCCAGCTTGATGGGCGTCAGGGCGTCGCCCTGGCCCATGGCCTGGTTGAGCACCCGGCCCTCGACCTGCCCGGTCTCGGCAAAAGCGCCGGAGGGGCGGGACGCCTTGGTGAACTGGCGCACCTCGAGCATGTCCCCGGTCAGCTTGACGCCGCGTTCCAGATCGGCCTTGGCCACGACCACGGGCACGGTCTCCTCGACGGCGGCCACGGGGGCGGCGCGCTTCACGCCGCTGGTCCACTTGAAGATGATCACGCCCGCGATGATCGCGAGAATCAGGGACAAGGTGATCTGTATGAGGGCTCTCTTTGACTTGCTCATGGGACCCTCCTTTTAATAACCCACGAAGATGGAACCGGACTCCCAGGCGTAGATGCCCATGGCGCCGATGGTTCCAACGGTGATGGCCACGCCGTAGCACAGCCGGGGCAGGACCTGCTGCTCGTCGGCAGAGGCAAAATTGAACTGGCGGGTGCCGATGAAGACCAGGAAGGTGTAGGCGATGTTGCGGAGGACCGTCTTGCACATGCTCGGATTGAAGGCCAGCACCAACAGGGCGTAGACTCCACCGGCGATGCAGGTGAAGAGGAAGGCGACCAGGGTCGCTTCCACGCCGAGCCAGGCGCCGATGCCGGCCATGAGCTTGACGTCGCCCGCGCCCATGACGCCCAGGAAATACGGAACGGCCATGGCCACGAACCCCAGTGCGAAGCCGCCCGCGGCGAACTTCAGCCCGGCGAAGCCACCGAACACGGTGTGCGTGGCGAATCCCGCGATGATGAGCGGGAAGGTCAGCCAATTGTAGATGCGTTGGTTGCGGATGTCGGTGACGGCGGCCGTCAGCAATGCGATCGCGAGTGCGATGACGATGAGAATATCCATGGTTCCCCCGAGGTGCCGAGTCGGCCGCTTGTTGTCTCCGCTTTCCCCCGGAGACAAAACCGGGGCTTGCGGGACCATCCCGAAAGCCCCGGTTCGGCTGCTCTGGCTGCTTCCGTTAAACGGTTAGCATTAATTTCGATCCTAGCTACCGGTGGTGGTGGCCTCGGACATCTTGGTGGTGATGTAGCTAAAGGTGCTCACAACCTGGTCGCCCAGGGCCTTGGTGGCGGCCACGATACCGGCGGCGATCAGAGCGGCGATCAGGCCGTACTCAATGGCGGTAGCGCCTTCTTCGTCACGGATGAGGTTCATCAGCTTGGTCATGTCGTTCTCCTTGGTTTAAATTCGGGTCTAAATTTTTTGTTGTGCCTTTCAGCACCAGCCACGCCCACCATAAAGCAACCCGTGTGCCACCGCCGAAAAGCATTTGAAAAATTTATTCACAACCCGCCGTCATCGTTTGAAATAAAAATTGCAAACCAGCGAATGGGCCGTGCCGGACGCGACCCGTCGCCCTTTCTCGAAGCGTAAAATACACTAATTATGGAGCAGTCCCAACGCCGCCGGGATCGCCATAATTCAATTTTCCCCGTAAATTAAATGTATTACAGCAGTCTATTTTTTGTAGATCGACTTGTGCAACCGAGGCTGGACCCGGTCCTTCCGGGCGAAAAGACAGGAAAATCCCCTTGCACAGGGGATTTTCCGGATGTGGCGAGACCACAAAATATGGATGCCCTCCCCTCGGCGGAGACCGCAAGGGGGGTGGGCGAAGGCAGGGTTTCAGGCTATTTCTTGAACAATACCGGATCGATGCCGTGTTTGCGGAGCTTGTTCCAGAGGTTCTTGGCCGACACCCCCAGGGCGGTCGCGGCCTCGGTCTGGACCCCGCCGCAGGCTCTCAGCGCGTTTTGGATCAGGGTCTTCTCGTACTCCATGAGGGCCTGTTTCAGGGGCAGCCCCTCACCGGTGGGCATGTACACCCCGCTGTCCGCGGCGGGCCGGGTGTTGGAAAAGGCCTGGTCCACCTCGGCCGGGGTGATCCGGGTGGAGGTGCAGAAGATGGCCGCGCGCTCCACGGCGTTGGCGAACTGGCGCACGTTGCCCGGCCAGTCGTAGTTGAAGAAGATCTCCATGGCCTCGGAGGAGACCCCGGTGATGTCCGTGCCGAGCCGGCGGTTGGCCCGGTCCAGGAAGAACTCGGCCAACTGCGGCAGGTCGGACTTGCGCTCGCGCAGGGGGGGCAGGATCAGGGTGGCCACGTTCAGTCTATAGTATAGATCGCTGCGGAACCCGCCGTCCCGGACCCGCTGCTCCAGCTCCTGGTTAGTGGCCGCGATGATGCGCACGTCGTACTGGATGGGCTTGGCCCCGCCCACGCGCTCGGCCTGCTTCTGCTCCACGGCGCGCAGCAGCTTGGGCTGCAGGTGCAGGGGCATGTCGCCGATCTCGTCGAGCATGAGCGAGCCGCCCTTGGCCAGCTCGAACTTGCCCTGCTTCATGGAGGTGGCCCCGGTGAAGGCCCCCTTCTCGTGGCCGAACAGTTCGGATTCGATGAGGTTCTCGGGGATGGCCGCGCAGTTGATCTTGACGAACGGGGCCTTGGCCCGCGTGGACAGAGCGTGAATGGTGTCGGCCACCAGCTCCTTGCCGGTGCCGGTCTCGCCCATGATGAGCACGTCGGCGTTGAGCTCGGCCACCCGGCTGATGCGCTCCTTGACCGCCATCATGGGCGCGCTGTGCCCGATGATGTTGTGCAGCGGGCTGGACCCGCCGTGCCGCTTGAGCTCGGCCAGCTCCACCTGGAGGCGGCGCTTCTCCAGGGCGCGCCGGACCACCACCTCCATCTCGCGCAGGGAGAACGGCTTCTCGAAATAGTCGTAGGCCCCCTGCTGCATGGCCGTGACCCCGGACTCCTTGGAGCCGTAGCCGGTCATGACGATGACGTCCACGCCGGGGGCCACCTCGGCCAGGTGCTTCAGCGCCTCGAGCCCGGACATGCCGGGCAGCTGGATGTCGTGCAGGATGAGATCGAAAGCGGAGGCCCCGGCCTTCTTGATGCCCTCCTCGGCGCTCGCCGCGGTCTCCACCACATAGCCCTTGTCGGCCAGCGCTTCGACCAGCATGCCCTGGAAGGCGCGGTCATCGTCGACCACAAGTATTTTCTCGGCCACAGGTCTGCTCCCTGATGGTGTTGTTCCCGCGTGAGGGCACCCTACATGAATCGGGGACGCTTATCCACAAAAAATAGATAAAGCCGTTCGGCCGGACCTATTACGCACGTTTCGTACAATAGGTCACAAAAAAAATTTATCCCGGCCGGACAAGCTGTTGCATACGCTTTTCCACCCCCCTCATTCGGCCTTGGCACGCACAATGCTTCAATGGGATATCCGGCCTTCCGCCGGGCCATTTTTGGACTGCAAGGAGAACGGGAATGAGAGAGAGAGACGAAAGACGCCGGGGGATGGCCGCAGTGGAGTTCGCTCTGCTGCTCCCTGTCATGGCGCTTCTGATCCTGCTGATGGTGGAGGGCGGCAACGCCATGCACACCTACTCCTCCCTGGTGGAAGCCAGCCGCGAGGGAGCCCGCCGCGTGCTCATGGAAGGCGAGACCGCCGACGTGGAGGCCCTGGTGGCCGCCGTGGTCGCCGATCTCGATCCCGGCAAACTGTCCACCAACGTGACCACCGACCCCGACGCCAAAACCGTCACAGTAGAGGTTTCCTATGTTTACGAACTTTTCGGATCGAAGAGCGCGCAGGATGGCCGCGAAGGCCTGTTCGGCAACGGCAACGCCCTCACGTTCGTCGCGCAGACAACCATGCCGCTTCCCTAGGGAACGCCGCCGGGGCTCGACCAGCGCCTTCATGGCCCTGCTGCTCCCCATCCTGCTCGGGGTGGCGGGCATCGCCGTGGACATGGGCAACATGTACATGACCCACACCAAGTTGCAGGCCGCCGTGGACGCGGGCGCACTGGCCGGAAGCCTGGAGCTGCCCTTCGACCCGGACCTGTCCAAGGGCGTGGTCCGCAAGGCCGTCACGGACATGGTCGCGGCCAACATGGATTCGGCCGAGGTCACGAACATCTCGGCGGGCACCGAAATCCGCAGCGTCAAGGTTACGGCCCGGGCCGAGGTCAAGATGCTCCTCATGGAGGTCCTCGGCATGACCGACAAGTATGTGGAGGCCAACGCCATGGCGGGCTTCAACAAGCTTGAGGTGGTCTTCGTCATCGACAACTCCGGCTCCATGAAAGGTACGCCCATCGACATGGTCAAGCAGGCGTCCAGGGAACTGACCGACCTGCTCATCCCGGACGGGGCCGCCCCGGACACCAAGGTCGGCCTGGTGCCCTTCCGGGGCAAGATCCGCCTGGGCGAGGCCGTGGACAGCTACCCCAAGGGCTGCCTCAACGCGGACGGCTCGCTGAACACCGGCATCAACGAAGAGTTCATGGACGAGTATTACGCCCTGCCCTATTACTACCGGAACTACATCTCCCTGGACACCTGTTCCGAGATCCCGCCGGTCCTGGCCCTGAGCAAGGACAAGCAGAGGATCATCAGCGCCATCGATTCCCAGACCGCCACGGGCGCGGCCTCGGGCACGGTCATCTCCGAGGGCCTCAAGTGGGGGCGCAACATCCTCACCCCGGAAGCGCCCTTCACCCAGGCCGGGGACAAGAAGGACTTCCGCAAAATCATGATCGTGCTGACCGACGGCGACACCGAGGACGGCGAGTGCGGCGGTCCCTACCGCGCCAGCTACCGGCCCAACAACTACTGGACCAACGCATACTACGGCATGGGCGTGGACACCGCCCACTGCAACGACGGCGGCGTGCTCAACACGGACATGCTCGCCGAGGCCCAGGCGGCCAAGAACGCGGGCATCGAGATCTTCGCCATCCGCTTCGGCTCTTCCGACAACACCGACATCAACCTGATGAAGGCGATCGCCTCGAGCAAGGCCGGGACCGACGACCACTACTTCGACGCCCCGTCCGTGTACGACATTCCCGACATCTTCAAGCAGATCGGCAAGCAGCTCGGCTGGCGCCTGCTCTAAGGGAGGTTTGAGCCATGCACAAGAACCGCAACAAGACCCGCCGCGCCGGACTGGCCGCCGTGGAAACGGCGCTGATCCTGCCCATCATGTTCATGCTCGTCATGGCCGTGATCGAAGGCGGCAACGCCGTCTACGCCTACGTGACCGTGCAGAAGGCCGCCCAGATCGGCGCGCGCTTCGCGGCCACCGGCCGGGGGGAGGAAGAAGGCACCCGGCTGAACGACATCATCAAGGCCACCCAGGCCGGGCTGAGCACCCTGAAACAATCCAACATCAAGATATCCGTCCGCTCCTGGCCCGACGTACAGGCCTCGGGCGACGGCATCGACAACAACCCGGGCGCTCCCTGCCAGCTGGCCGAGGTGGCCGTAGTCTACAACTACGAGCCGTTCACCCCTCTGGTCGCCCCCCTGCTGCCGGACTCCATCCCGCTCCGGGGGTTCGACCGCAAGGTCAACGAACCGTGGAAGCCATGCGACTGATCCGGTTTGCCCATGGAACCCCAAAGGCCCTTCCGAGGGCCTTTTTCCGGTCTTCACCACAAGTCCGATCAATAATAAGTATTGATATATGCCTTGACCTGCATTACTTTTCACTCGGTTGGTGAATTAAGATCGATCAACAAGGGAGTCTTGAGCCGTGGACGATTATCCGGCTATTCTCGGTGTGTACTCTTTGCAACTCGAAGCCGACGTGGGCACCGGCGGCACCTCGGTCAGACACGACAACGTCACCTACTGGTACGCCCGCCAACTCTCCCCCGAGCAGTTCGAAATCCAGCCCCTCAACGCCCATCATGTCCCCTCGGGCGTGCGCAGCGTCCTCAGCGAGCTGGACTTTCTTCGGCAGTACACCCCGGAACCGTCGTACTACCGGCTGCACACCGTCCCGGCCCTGGAGACCCTCCGGCGCAAGATCGAGATGGGCCAGGAGGCCTTTGTCAAAGGCGATCTGGACGAGGCCGAGCGCCAGTTCCTCAAGGCCCTGATGATCGACGACAGGAACATCGAGGCCAACTACGGCCTGGGCGAGGTCTATTCCGAGAAAAAGGACTTCGATAAGCTCAAGAAGGTCCTGGACACCCTGCTCGGCCTGGAAGAGGCGTTCACCTTCGAGTTCCGCCAGAAGTTCAACACGTTCGGCATCTCCCTGCGCAAGAACGGCCACTATGACGAGTCCATCCGCTACTACGAGAAATCCCTCGAAATCGTGGACAGCGACGAAAACGTCTACTTCAACCTGGCCCGCGTCTACTTCGAAAAGGGGCATAACGACCACTGCGTGACCAACCTCGAACGGGCGCTGAAGATCAACCCCGCCTTTGTCGAGGCGCAGAAGTTCCTCAAATACTGCCGAAAACACGCCTAGCGGGCCCGCCTCCCGGGCCCCATTTTTTTTGGGCCTCCAGCCTTGCCAAACGCTCGTTTGTAATTATTTACAACATATGTTCATGTGTAATCAGCTCGGCCTTTGATGCCGGGCCCATTCATACCCCTACCCTGGAGGCAGCTATGCCCAACATGGATTATCCCGGACCGTGCCTCTCCTGCATCGACACCACCTGCGGGCTGTGGGACGAAAACGTCTCCGAGAGCAAGGACGAACGTTCTTCCGAAGAGGAAGACCGCGATCGCAACTAGGACCCCCTGAACAAACAGATACACCAAAAAAAGCCCCGGACACCCGTCCGGGGCTTTTCATTTGGCAATGCCTCCGGCGGCCGGGGGAAGGGGGAAAGGAAACCCTTTGAAAAGGGCTTTCCTTTCCCCCTTCCCCCGGCCGCCCATCCCCCTTTCCTTCCTAAACTTTTTCTATCCGCTTCGCGGGCGGGACGCACAATAAAAGTTCCCGGCTCAACAATGAACCGGGAACCTCATGTTCTTCTCTCTGGAGCGATTCGGGTGCACAGCACCCGACAGCGGCTCAGTCCCCCGCGCTCAGAATAGGCTTTCGAGAGTGGGTCAGCTGTGCATTTTCTCCTGGGGGGCTTTCACCGCAGCGTAGCCGTCTACGTGAGGATGAAAGCCCCCCAGGAGAAATGTGCAGATGACCCGCTATCGGAAGCCGCCCTCCACTCTACTCCTTCACGGAACCGGCCAGGAGGCCTCGTATGAAGTACCTTCCCAAGAAGATGTAGATGGCCAACACGGGCAATGCCGCCAGGATGGAGCCGGCCATGGGCAGGTTCCAGGTGACGGCCTGACCGCCCGCCAGGTTGGCCAACCCCACGGTGATGGGATTGGACGTGTGGCGGGTCAGGCAGATGCCCCACAGGAACTCGTTCCAGATCTGGGTGAACTGCCACAGCGAGGTGACCACGAAACCGGGGATGGACAGGGGGAAGACGATGCGCAGGTAGATGGAGAAGAAGCCCGCGCCGTCCAGCCGGGCCGACTCGATCAGGGCCGTGGGAATCTGGGCGTAGAAGTTGCGGAAGATGAGCGAGGTGATCGGCAGACCGTAGACGATGTGCGCCAGGATCAGGCCGGGCAGGCCGCCGTACAGGTTCATGGCCCGAAGGGTCTGGAACAGCGGGATCAGGATGACCTGGTACGGGATGAACATGCCGAACAGGAACAGGGTGAAGATCACGTCCGAGCCCTTGAACTTCCACTTGGAGAAGACGTACCCGTTGAGTGAGCCGAGCACCGTGGAGCCCGCCGTGCCGCAGATGGTCAGGATGATCGAGTTGATGAAGTCCGGCTTGAGCTTGGCGATGGCCTGGGAGAAGCTGGACCAGTTGACCACGGTCGGCCATTCCCAGGCTGTGGGCAGGTTGATGTCCGAGGGCATCTTCAGGGCGGTCACGGCCGCCATGTAGGCGGGCATGAGGAAGAACAGGGCCAGCAGGGCCAAAGTTCCGTACAGGAACACGTTGCCGAGGGTGAATTTGCGGGCGGTCATCTAGCGCCTCCCCTGCTGCCGGTACTGGCCGATGAGGTAGGGCACGATGAACATGGCCGCGATGAGGAACAGGACGATGGCGATGGCCGCGCCCTTGGCGAACTCGTTGCCCCGGAAGGTGGTCAGGTACATGTTCAGGGCCGGGTGGCCGGTGGCCGCGTTGTCCGGGCCGGTCATGGCGAAGATCAGGTCGAACATCTTCAGCGAGATGTGGGACAGGATGATCACCGCCGAGATGGTGATGGGCTTGAGCATGGGGATGGCCACGTAGCGGTAGTAGCCGACCTGGGACGCGCCGTCGAGCATGGCCGCGTCGCGCAGGTCCTGGGAGATGCCGTTGAAACCGGCCAGGTACAGGGCCATGGTGTAGCCCGAGTACTGCCAGATGGTGGCGATGATGATGCCGAGCGTGGCCAGGTTGAAGCCGTGCTCCTCCTCCATGAACAGGGCGTCCGGGATGAGCCCGCCGAACACCCAGACCAGGGTCCCGAGCACGATGCCGGGCAACAGCCAGCGCTTGACGGCCTTGGCCTGGTCCTTCCTGAGCATGAACACGCCGACCATGATCAGCACGAAGGCGGCGACGTAGGCCAGGATGCGCAGGATGTCCTGCCAGTTGAAGACCAGGATGGCCGACTGGCTGGACAGCCACTTGAAGGTCAGCGGCTCGAAACCGAAATATTTGGGCAGGACGTTGACCCCGCCCTGGGGGGCGAGCAGCCAGCGCCAGATGGTGCCGGAGACGATGAAGGACAGGGACATGGGATACAGGAAGATGGTCCGCAGCAGGTCCTCGCCCTTGGGCTTCTGGTCGAGCAGGATGGCGATGAACATGCCGAGCCCCACGGCCCCGGCCAGGAGCATGACCGAATAGTAGACCGCGTTGACCAGGTCCTGGCGGAAATTGCCGCCCAGGAACCCGGTGAACAGGTCGATGTAGTTCTCCAGGCCGACGAAGTGCTTCTCCGGGTCGAGCGCCATCGCGCCCGTGCCGCCCCAGTCGGTCATGGAGGTCCAGATGGTGTTGCCGATGAACCCGTAGACGAAGACGCCGACGAGGATCATGGACGGCAGGAGCGTCAGAAACGCTTTCAATTTGTCGAGCGAGGCTTCCCGCATAAGCAAGTCCGGTTGGTCGGGCCGTGCCGCGCCGGGACGGTTCCCGGCGCGGCGCGGCTGGTTCATATTCTCAAACTAGATGCCGGCCTTCTTGGCGAGCTGAGCGCACGCCTTGGCAGCGGCCTGGGGGTTCTTGGTCTTCAGGAACATCTCCATGATGGAGGCGAAACCGTTCTTGAAGGTGTCGTTGGCGGCAACGCCGTGGGCCAGGGAACCGACCACGCGGTCGCTGTTCCAGTCCTTGGCGGCGGACTGGGAGTACGCGTTGTACTTGGACAGGTCGGAGTCCTTGCGGGCCGAGATGGAGCCCTTGAGCGGGTTGAAGGCGTCGGAGCCCTGTTTGGAGCCCAGGACCTTCAGCCAGGCAATGGCGTTGGCGCGGTGCGGAGCGCCCTTGGGCAGGCCGAAGGAGTCGGCCAGGAACATGAAGGTGCCGGCGGTGTCGGGGGAGGCGATCCAGCCGTAGCCTTCGCCGGGCACGAGCTTCTTGGTGGTGGACATGTAGCCCGCGGCCCAGTCACCCATGATGTTGAAGGCGGCGCGGCCGTCCACGACCATGTCGGTGGCCTGCTGCCAGGAAAGGGAGGAGGCGTCATCGTTGGTGTACTGCAGGACCTTGCCGAACAGTTCCCAGGCCTTGACCACTTCGGGGGAGTCGAAGGACAGCTTGCCGGCCCACAGGGCGTCCCAGTTGTCCGCGCCCATGGAGGCCAGGGCCACGGATTCCCACAGGTGGTTGGCGGTCCAGTTCTGGGCCAGGGCCAGGGGCACCACGCCCTCGGCCTTCAGCTTGGGCGCGATGGCCAGGAAGTCGGCCCAGGTCTTGGGCGGCTCGACGCCCCACTTCTTCAGATTGGCCGGGATGTACCACATGACGTTGGAACGGTGGATGTTGACCGGCACGGACCAGATGCCCTTGTCGGTGCCGATGAGCTTGATCAGCCCTTCGGGGAAGACGTCCATCCAGCCCTGCTCCTTGAACAGCGGGGTCAGGTCTTCCATGCGGTCGGCCTTGACCCAGGTGCCGATGAGCTCCTGGCCCGCGTGGACCTGGAAGGAATCCGGCGGCTCGCCGCCGAGCATCCGGGTCTTGAGCACGGCCTGGGCGTTGACGCCGGAACCGCCGGTCACGGTAGCGTTGATGACCTTCACGCCGGGATTCTCTTTCTTGTAGATGTCGATCAAAGCCTCCAGAGCCGGACCTTCGTCACCGGCCCACCAGGAGAAGATCTCCAACTCACCCTTCAGATCGCTGGCCTGGGCCGCCTGCGGAGCGCCGATGAGCAGCGCGGCCGCAAACACGATCAACATTTTCGCAAAAGCCTTTTTCATACGTACCTCCTAAAGGTTTGCAAACTCAACTTCATCCAATCAAGTATCAATTAAATTGAACAGTTATTAAACCGCAAATTTAATAAACCGCTTCCTTTGTCTCCGGGTCGAACAGGACCATCCGGTCGAACTCGAACCCGATGGGCACGATCTCGCCGGGATGGGCCACCACGCGGCCCTCGACCTCGGCGAGGAGTTCATTCTTGCCGTCCACCACGATCTCCAGGTGGGAGTGGCCGCCGAGAATCTCGGAGACCACGACCTCGCCCTGACACATCCATTCCTCGGGCAGTTTCCGGATGTGGCCGCCCATCTTGATGGAGTCCGGACGGATGCCCACGAGCACGGGCGCGCCGTCCTGAAAGTGCCCGCCCTGGCCGTCGACCACGGGGAACCGGGATGGACCGGCCTGGACGAAGCGGCGGCCGTCCTCCACGCGGAAGATTCCCTCCAGGATGTTCATGGGCGGGTTGCCGATGAACCGGGCCACGAACACGTTGACGGGCCGCTCGAACACGTCGATAGGCGTGCCCACCTGCTGGATGTAGCCGTCCTTGAGGATGACGATGCGGTCGGCCAGGGTCATGGCCTCGATCTGATCGTGGGTCACGTAGATGGTCGTGGTTGCCAGCTTCAGGTGCATCTTGCGCAGCTCCATGCGCATCTGGGTGCGCAGCTGGGCGTCCAGGTTGGACAGCGGCTCGTCGAACAGAAAGACGTCCGGCTGGCGGACGATGGCCCGGCCCATGGCCACGCGCTGGCGCTGGCCGCCGGACAGCTCGGACGGCTTGCGGCCGAGATACGGGGTCAGCTCCAGGACCCGGGCCGCCTCGTCGACCTTGGCGGCGATCTCGTCCGCGCCCTGGCCGCGCATCTTCAGCGAGAAGCCCATGTTGTCGCGCACGGACATGTGCGGGTACAGGGCGTAGTTCTGGAAGACCATGGCCACGTTGCGGTCCTTGGGCGAGGCCTGGTTGACCAGCCGGTCGCCGATGAACACCTCGCCGTCGGAAATCTTCTCCAGCCCCGCGATCATGCGCAGCACCGTGGACTTGCCGCAGCCCGACGGGCCGACCAGGACGATGAATTCGTTGTCTTCGATGTCGAGATCGATACCGTGGACCACTTCCACGTCGCCGTACCGCTTGACCACCTTCTTCAATTGCACGTTCGCCATGTTGACCGTCTCTTTTTGCCTGTGCGCATGCTGCGCTACTTCACGAAAAACCTGTACAAAATCGTTTGCCGGTACGCCTCGCCGGGCCGCAGCGTGACCTCGGGAAAGGCCGCGTGCCCGGGCGCGTCCACGAACCCCTGGGGCTCGAGGCACAATCCGGCCCTCTCACCATAGACCGCGCCGTCCTTGCCGGGCAACCCTTCCGGGATGTGATTGCCGGAATAGAACTGCACGCACGGCTGCGTGGTCCAGACCTCCAGGCCCCGGCCCGAGACCGGCTCGAACACCGAGGCCGCCTGTTTCAGTCCGGCCCGTCCGTCGAGCACGTAGCAATGGTCGTAGCCATGGCCGTTCGCAAGGGGCAGGGAATCCTGCCGGATGCGCGCGCCGATGGCAACCCCGGCCGTGAAATCGAGCGGGGTTCCGACCACTTCGGTCAGACAGCCGGTGGGGATCAGCTCCCCGTCCGTCTCCAGGCAGCGGCGGGCCGGAATGGTCAGGATGTGCCCCAGGCAGTCCGTGCCCGGCCGTCCGCTCAGGTTGAAATAGGGATGGGCGGTCAGGTTGACCGCCGTGGCCTTGTCCGTGGCCGCCGAAAAGTCCAGGCGCAGCCCGTCGTCCGTCAGGGTGCAGACCGCCGTGACCGCCAGGTTGCCGGGATAGCCCTGCTCCCCGTCGGGGCTCCCGTAGGTCAGGACCAGCGCGGAACCGGCCTCGGTCTCGATGGGGTCCGCCTGCCAGACCCGGCTGTGAAAGCCGCCCGCCCCGCCGTGCAGGTGGTGGCGGCCGTTGTTGCGGTCCAGCTCGTACGTCCGGCCGTCCAGGACCAGGCGCGCCCCGCCGATGCGGTTGGCGACCCGCCCCACCAGGCGGCCGAAATAGCATTGGTCGTCCAGGTAGCCGTCCAGGGTGTCGTAGCCCAGGACCACGTCGGCCATGTTCCCGTTCCGGTCGGGCGCGGTCAGCCGGACCAGCGCGCCGCCGTAGGTGGCGATGTCCGCCTCCATGCCCGCCGCGTTGGCCAGGGTGTACAGCTCCACCGGGGCGCCGTCGCTGGTCGTGCCGAAGGGGCGCGAGCTCAGTTGCATAGTCCCCTCCTCGGGGCGGAACTGCCCCGCACCCGCAGCTCGGTCGCGAGCACCACGGTCTCGGGCACGAAGTCCGCGCCCTCGTTGAACTGGCGCAGCAGCAGGGACACGGCGGTCCGGCCCATGTCGAAGGCGGGCTGGTGCACCGTGGTCAGGCCCGGATCGATGAGCGCCGCCGCCGGGGTGTCGGAAAAGCCCACCAGGGCCACGTCTTCCGGGATGCGCACCCCGGCTTCCTTGAACCGGGTGTGCAGCCCCACGGCCACCGGATCGTTGATGGCCAGGATGGCCTCGGGCAGTTCGCCCATGGCCAGGTAACGCTCTGCTCCGGCGCGCCCGTCCTCCTCGCGGTATCCGCCCTGGAGGTGGTACTTCTCCTCCAGCGGCAGGCCGTGGGCTTCGAGCGCGTCGCGATATCCCTCGAACCGCTTGCGGTTGAGCGCGATGCCCTCCCGTCCGGCCATGTGCCCGATGCGCCGGTAGCCGGCCTCGATGAGGTGCTCCACCGCGCCGAAGGAGGCCGCGTAGTCGTCCACGACCACCTTGCCGGTGTCCAGCTCCTCGACCACCCGGTCGAACTGGACCAGGGGCACGTGCTGGCGCATGGCCCTGGCCAGGTGCTCGTACTCGGTGGTCTCCGACGAAATGGCGATGAGCAGCCCGGCCACGCGGTTGGCCACCAGGGCCTGGACGTTGAGGATCTCGCGGGCCAGGGTCTCGTTGGACTGGCAGACCATGATGGTGTAGCCGTTGTCGTAGGCGAGCTCTTCTATACCGCTGATGACGTTGGAGAAAAAGTGGTGCCGAATGGCGGGCACGATGACCCCGATGACGTTGCTGCGCTTCTTTTGCAGGGACTGGGCGAGCTGGTTCGGGTGGTAGTGGTACTTCTCGGCCGCCTCGGCCACTCGCTGCTTGGTGACCGGGCTGATGTCCGGGTGGCCGCGCAGGGCGCGGGACACCGTGGACGGCGACACGCCGAGCTTGCGGGCCAGGTCCTTGAGGGTGAACTGGCTCATGCGCCGCCCTCCCCGCCGATCATGTCGAGAGCAATACGCTCGAAGCCGGGTCGGCGGACCTTGAGGGGCATGACCGCGCCCCGGCCGAAAATCTCCTCCATGAACTCCGTGTAGGCCGTGAACCGGTCTGCGGGCACGTAGGCCTGGATGGTCCCGGCGAACCCGCCGCCCTGGATGCGGCACGCGCCCTCGCCGTGCAGGAACCGCTCGGTCAGCGTCAGGGCCAGGGGGATGGGCTGGTCCAGGGGGTCGGTGGCCGAGATGCAGTTCTGCAACAGCCGCCAGGAGGAGTCGCCGGATGTGCGGACCAGATTCAGGAAGTCGTCCATGCGCCCGGCGGCCAGGACCTCGGCCTGTTCGGCGGCCCGCTCCGTCTCCTCGATGAAGTGGATCAGCCGGAGCACGCCCCGGTCCCCGGCGGCCTCGCGGATGCGCGCGGCATGGGCCAGGACTGCGTCCACGGTCAACCCGCGCGCGTGGGTCTGCCCCAGGGCACTGGCGGCCCGCCCCATCTCGTCCGGAATGGCCGCATAGTCCGGGGTCAGGTCCGCATGGCTGCCGCCGGTGTCGACCACAACCAGCCGGTAGCCGGTTCCCTCGAAGTCGAAGTCCACCTCTTGCACCACGGGCCGGGCCGGGTCCGCGAAGTCGATGGACAGGATGCCCTGGGCCGCGCAGGAGAGCTGGTCCATGAGCCCGCACGGCTTGCCGAAATAGTCGTTCTCCGCCGCACGCCCCGCCACGGCCAGCTCCAGGGGGGTGCACTCTCCGTCGTTGAACAGTTCGCTGAATATCCGCCCGATCAGGATCTCGAAGGCCGCCGAGGAGCTCAGCCCCGCGCCCATGGGCACCTC
The DNA here is from genome assembly GCF_041414475.1 of Pseudodesulfovibrio karagichevae. Lineage (NCBI taxonomy): Bacteria > Pseudomonadati > Thermodesulfobacteriota > Desulfovibrionia > Desulfovibrionales > Desulfovibrionaceae > Pseudodesulfovibrio > Pseudodesulfovibrio karagichevae. The sequence continues at coordinate 15,715 of NZ_JBGLYH010000026.1, read as the reverse complement.
GCCGTTCACGCAGGCGTCGAACCCGGCCACCTTGCGGCCGGATTCGGCCAGCCCGGCGGCCACCCCGCGGACCAGCGCCATGGAGGTATCCTTCTCTCCGGGCCGGGGCGCGAGGTCGCTGACGTCCACGACGATCTCCTCGTCGAACCCCTTGGATTGGATGCGGACCATGTTCCCGTCGCTGGGTCGGGCGACGGCCAGACAGTCGAAATGCACGGCGGCCGCCAGGACCACGCCGAGGTTGTGGTCGGTGTGGTTGCCGCCCAGCTCGGTCCGGCCGGGGGCCAGGATGAGAGCGGCCGGGCCGGGGCCGACACGGGACTCGAAGCAGTCCAGGAGGTCGAGATAGCGGTCGCGCTGGGCGGCGATGTCCACGGACCGGTACAGCCTGGTCAGGACCGGGTCCAGGGCTCCCCGGCGCAGGGCCTCGGCGTATGCGGCCGCGGTGTCCATTACGCGCCCTCTCCGGAACCCGGAGCGTCCATGTAATGGACCTCGGACTGCTCGCGCAGCCGGGCGGCCGCGGACTCGGCGGTCAGGTCGCGCTGGGGCATGGCCATCATCTCGTAGCCGACCATGAATTTCTTGACCGACTTGGAGCGCAGCAGCGGCGGATAATAATGCAGGTGGAAATGCCAGTGCGGATGCTCGCCGCCGTCGGTCGGGGCCTGGTGGATGCCCATGGAATAGGGGAACGAGGTCCGGAAGAGATTGTCGTAGCGCACGTTCAGCCGGACCATGGCGTCGGCCAGGTCGCGGCGCTGGGCCGGGGTCATCTCCAGGATGTTGGCCAGGTGCGCCTTGGGCAGGATCATGGCCTCGAAGGGCCACAGGGCCCAGAACGGCACCAGGGCCGCGAACGAGTCGTTCTCGAAGATGATCCGCTCGCCCCGCGCCAGTTCGGTCTCCAGGTAGGCGCAGAGCAGGCACTTGCCCTTGTCGCGCAGGTGTTCGGCCTGACGGCGGTCCTCGGCGGCCGGGTACATGGGCACGCTTCGGGTGGCCCATATCTGGCCGTGCGGGTGCGGATTGGAGCAGCCCATGGCCGCGCCCCGGTTCTCGAAGATCTGGACGTAGCCGATGTCCTCGCGCCAGCCCAGGTGCGCGAACTCGTCGCACCACACGTCCACCACGCGGGCGGCCTGGTCCGCGCCCAGGCGGGCCAGGGTCAGGTCGTGGCGCGGGGAATAGCAAAGGACCCGGCAGGTGCCGGTCTCGGCCTCGGCCACCAGCAGGCCGTCCGCCTGGGGCGCGAGCCCGGCTTCGGGCTCCTCGGGCAGGAGCGCCGCGAAGTCGTTGGTGAACACGAAGGTGTCGGTGTATTGCGGATTGACCGCGCCGCCCGCCCGGCCGTTGCCGGGACAAAGGTAGCAGTGCTCGTCATAGGAAGGCAGGGTCGCCCGGTCGGGCGGTTCCTGCTGGCCCTGCCAGGGCCGTTTGGTGCGGTGGGGCGAAACCAGGACCCACTCGCCGGTGAGCTGGTTCAGCCGCCTGTGCGGATGATCCTCGAAAAACATGCCTTCCCCTCAGACCTGGATGATCGCCCCGGAGAGGAAGTCTTTCCCAAAACTCCCGGCCCCCGAGTCCTGCGCGAATGGTACCGCAAACGTTGCCGCAAACGTTTGCGGTGCGCCTGAAAAAAGATCACAGAAACGTCACCTTGTCAACCGGGGCAGGGGAAAAATCATCCCCGGCGGGAGGTACGGGAAGGTCAGTCCAGGCCGGGATAATCCCGCCTGATCTCGTCGTACCGGCCGCTTCGGCGCAGCTTGAGCAGGCCCGCGTTGAACCGGTCCACGAGCTCCCGGGCAAAGGGCAGGCGGCGGCTGATGATCAGGTGGTTGGTCTCGGTGAAGATCGGCCGGGGATTGTAGACGACCCGGTCCACGCCCGAGTCGATGCTGTTGGCCAGGACGAACAGGCCCACGGCCTTGTTGCAGGCGTAGACGTCCACTCGTCCGGCAATGAGCATCTTCATGCCCGCCACATAGGATACGGCCACGTCCAGCTTGCCCCGTCCGGCGGCCATGACATCCTTGAACGGAAACTCCTCGGCGCTGCCCAGGGTGACGCCCACCCGCAGGTCGCGCACGTCTTCGACGGTGCGCCAGGCGAAGGGGAAGTCCCTGAGGTGGAAAAAGACCCTGGCGGATTTAAAGATCGGGTCGCTGAACAGGAACCGCCTCTTGCGCTCCTCCAGAGGCAGCCACCCGGCCGACCCCACGGCGGGACCCTGGGCGGCCGTCTCCAGGGCGCGCCGCCAGGGAAGAAATTGAAAGTCGACCTTGATCCCTTCCAGGGCGAAGCTCTCGCGGACCACGCGGTTGCCGAACCCGCCGCCCGGCAGGGTGGCGGAAAAGAACGGGGACCACTCCCCGCTGGTCAGGACAATGGAGGCGGGAAGGTCCTGGGCCCGGCAGGGGGCCACCCACAGGAACAGGCACAACGCCAGCCACGCCATGCGGCGCGGCCGAAACCGCCTGTCCCGGGGATGCCGTGCCGGGGCCATGGTCCAGGTCCGCTAGCTGCCCACCTGGGACAGGACCTGGCCGATGACCGCGGCGGCCAGGATGGAGAAGCATAGCCGCGCCTCCGCCTCGCCGAAGCGCACGTCCAGATAGATGACGTCGTCGTGCTGGAAACTCGTCCCGGCAACGCCGGTCAGGGGAGGCAGTTCCAGGGTCTCGGACAGGTCGAACTGCAATGGGATCATGCCCTCCCGCGCCGGGCCCGACGCGGACTGCGACATCTCGGTCAGGGCCTCGGCCATGGGGCCGCACGCGGACAGGGCCACGGGCAGGTACAGCTGGCCGAACTGGAACAGGCAGACCTCGTGGTCCTCCAGCAGCATGGCCTCGGGCGGATCGGACAGTACCTGGAACAGATAGGGGCCCTTGCCTTCAAACTCGATTCTCCGGCCTTGATCGGACACGGTTACCCCCTAGTCCAGGTAGGAACAACAGTAGTCGGTCACGGTGCTGACCTTGAGGCGGAACTTGGCCTCGCCCGGGACGTTGAAGCTCTGGCCCGCGGCCACGGTCACCCAGTCGTTGAAGCCGGGCAGCTGGACGGACAGTTCTCCGGCGGTGATCTCCATGAACTCCGGCTTCTCGGTGCCGAACTCGTATTCGCCGGGCAGCATGATGCCGAGCGTCTTCACGCTGCCGTCGCTCAAGGTGATGGTCCGGCTGGTTACCTTGCCGTCGAAATAAATGTTGGCCTTTTTGCTGATGGTCACGTTGGCGAATGCGGTCATGCTCTCTCCGGTTGTTGTTGACTTGGTCGCGGGGATATCCGCGCTTGCGTGGTGACGGAATCCGTTTATACTGGGTGGCGGCAATCACCGTCAACCCTGGGGGAGCCCATGAACAAAATCCGCATCGGCGTGCTGTCCACCGCCAGGATCGGCCGCACCAAAGTCATTCCCGGCATGCAGCGGGCAAAGCGATGCGAGGTCACGGCCATCTGCTCGCGCAACGAGGAGGCCGCCCGTCGGGCCGCCGAGGAGCTGAACATCCCCAAGGCCTACGGCTCCTACGCGAAACTGCTGGCCGACCCGGACATCGACGCGGTCTACATCCCCCTGCCCAACCACCTGCACGTGGAGTGGACCCTCAAGGCCATGGCCAAGGGCAAGCACGTGCTCTGCGAAAAGCCCATGGGGTTGAACGACGGCGAGGTCAACCGGCTGATCAACGCCACGGCCCTCGATCCCGGCGTCAAGGTCATGGAGGCGTTCATGTACCGCTTCCACCCCCAATGGGTGGAGACCAAGCGGCTCGTCGACCAGGGGGCCATTGGCAAGCCGACCTCGATCCAGTCCTTTTTCTCCTATTTCAACGCCGACCCCGACAACATCCGCAACAAGGCGGACATGGGCGGCGGCGGGCTCATGGACATCGGCTGCTACCAGGTCTCCCTGTCCCGGCTCCTGTTCAACGCCCAGCCCAGACGCGCCTTCGGCTGGATGGACAAGGACCCCGAGTTCGGCACGGACCGGACCTTCTCGGGCATGCTCGACTTCGGCGGCAGGCTCTCCACCTTCACCTGCTCCACCCAGCTGGCCCCCTACCAGCGGGTCAACGTCCTGGGCGAAAAAGGCCGCATCGAGATCATCATCCCGTTCAACGCCCCGCCCGACGCGCCCACCGAAATCCTCCTCCAACAGAACGGCGAAACGCGAACCATCACCTTCGACGCCTGCGACCAGTACACCCTCCAGGCCGACGCCTTCGCCGAGGCCGTGCTCGAGGACAAACCCGTGCCCATCTCCATCATGGATACCTTCGCCAACCAACACACTGTGGACGCCCTGTTCAAAAGCGCCCAATCGGACCACTGGGAAAACTGCTGACCAGGTGTCGCCCCCGGCCCCCCATCCCCCTTTCCCTCCTAAACTTTTTGTGCCGCTACGCGGATGGTGACAGCGCGAGAAGTGGACTCGCTTTCCGCCCAGGTTCAAGACGCCGCCCTCTCCATATTCCTTGACCCGCGCACTTTCTGGCGGCGTGGGCAACCATCCCGAAGGGTTCGCGCCGGGCGGCCCTCCGATCACCATGGACGCCCGGTGCAAAATCTTCGGGACACCGCACCACCGCGCCCGACCATTCCGCCCACGCAAGGGCACACCACCCCGCTCCCGCACGTCCCTGCCGAAGGCACACAAGAAGTTTAGGAAAGGATGGGGATGGGGGTCTGGGGGAAGGGGAAGGAAAAGCCCTTTTCACAAATCTGCAGGACAGCAGATTTGGACCGCGCCTGATAAGGCGCGACCCCGAAGGGGCGCAGGCCATGGACGGCCTGCGTCAAAGGGTTTTCCTTCCCCTTCCCCCAGCCGCCGGAGGCATCTTCCTACTTCGCAGGGATGTAGGTCACGCCGGTGGTGGGCAGGGGTTTGAGCATGCGTTGTTGCCGGACGTACTCGATGAAGGCCTGGGCATCGACGAAGCCGGTGTCGCAGCTGGACGCGGCGTCTTTGAGGACCGTGTAGCCGTCGCCGCCCGAGGCGAGGTAGGAGTTGGTCACCAGGCGGTAGGTGCGCGCCGGATCGAGCGGGGTCCAGTTGCCCTGGTGGTCCAGGGTGTCGATGGACAGCACGCGGCGGCCTTCGGGCTGGCGCATGTCGGCGGTGTAGCGCGCCCCGCCCACGTAGGGAAAGGCGCCCTCGCCGCGGTCCACGCCGGTTTCCAGGGCCTGGCGGACCTGCACGCCGGTGAGGCGGAGCAGGACCAGGGTGTTGCTGAAGGGCATAAGGGTATAGGCGATGCCCACGGTGATGTCGCCCTGGTCCACGGACTCGCGCACGCCGCCCGCGTTCTGCAGGGCGATGTCGGCGGGTTCGCCGGTGGCCTTGAGCCGGGCGAGCATGGACTGGCAGACCAGGGGCGCGATCAGGCTGCCCCGGGGCAGGGATTCGCCGGAGTCGGTCACGCCGGGCACGCGGATGTGCGGCAGGGGCAGGACGGCCTCGCCGATGACCTCGGTGCGCATGGCTTCCACGCCCTCGCTGAACGGGCCGAGGAACTTGCGCGCGGCCGGGTCGGCGGGCACCACGGCGGCCTCGGGGTTGGCCGCGATGAAGGCGAGCAGCGCGTCGCGGTCCGCGCCTTGGACCTCGATCTTCTGCCCTGCGTCGTTCTTGCGTTTGAAGCTGTCGGCCAGGATCAGGGTGGGCTTGCCCTCGGCCTTGGTGACGCGGCCGGCGTCGTCGAAGGTCAGGTCCAGGCGGCCGAGCACGCGGCCCCATTTCCAGGCCGTGACCACGTACACGTCGTTGCCGTCCGCGCCCTTGACCACCGTGGGGTAGGCCCCGGCCGGACGCAGCCCCATGGCTTCGATGCCGTCGGGGTTGCCGAGCAGGGTATGGGAGTGGCCGCCGACGATGACGTCCACGCCCGGTATGGTCGCGGCCAGCCGCATGTCCTCGTCATAGCCCACGTGGGTCAGGAGCACGATCTTGTTCACCCCGCGCGCCTCGAGTTCGCGCACGATGAGGGTGGCCGCGTGGACCACGTCGGAAAAACGCACGTCGCCGGGGCTGGAGAGGAGCTTGGTCTCCGGGGTGATCAGGCCGATGACTCCGACCCGGCCCCCGCCCCGCTTGACGATCACGTAGGGCCTGACCCGCGCGGCCAGGGACGGGACCGCCGAAGCGTCCAGGTTGGCGCAGACCACCGGGACCCTGGTGTAGCCGAGAACCCCGGCCAGGTAGGCCGGGCCCCGGTCGAACTCGTGGTTGCCCGGCGCAAGCGCGTCGAAGCCGAGCCGGTCCAGGAACTCCATCTCGGGCTTGCCGCCGTACTTCATGTAGTAGAGGCCGCCCTGCACCGCGTCGCCCGCGTGGAGCAGGATGACGTTGGCCTGTTCGGCGCGGACGGCGGCCACCGCGCGGGTGAGGCGCGTCCAGCCGCCGAGGGAGGCGTAGGTGGATACGCCCTGCGGGGCGATCTTGTCGGCGGTGGCGTCCAGGTAGGAGTGGGAGTCGTTGACGTGCAGCAGGGTGACGTCAAGGGCGCGGGCCGTGACCGGGCAGCAGAAAATGGCGGCGGCCAGGACAAGTCGGGCAATAAGGCGTATCATGGAAACCTCCGGCTATTCCGTTTTGGGTACCAGTATTTCCGGCAAATTGGAATGGCCGGGGGACGGGCTGGCGGCTCCCCTGCCGGGGTGTGGTCCCCTGTGTGAACAATTGTGACAATTCCGCGACGCGCATTGAATTGCGCCGCGTTTTCCCGGTATGGTCGTAACACTCATTTCCAAAGGGAGATTTTCCATGAGCAACGACATGAGCATCAGCAGGTATCTCGATCCCAAGGAGTTGGCCGCCTTCTTCCGCGAACTGGCCGACGCCGTGGAGAACGGCGGCCACGACGAGTTCGCCTGCGTGGACGACTTCCGCAAGATCAAGATCGGCGTGAAGAACGAGTTCGGGCAGATCAGCCTCAAGGCCAAGTTCAAGGCGGCCAAGCCGTGCGCCCCCGACGTCGTGGGCGAGGACGGCAAGCTGGTCCTGCCCAAGTACAAGGACCTCAAGAAACGCATGCGCGGCAGCTTCAAGATACTGGTCAAGATGATCCACGACGGCAGCGTGCCGCCCAAGGAGGCGGTGGACGCCTTCCTGGCCGACGCGGACCTGATGGTCACCTACCCCGGCTACGGGGACGAGTATTACGAGAGCTTCACCAACGTGTGCGCGCAGTTCAAGGCCGCCTTCGAATCCGGCGACCTGGAGAGGATGCACGCGGCCGTGGACGCGCTGGTTCACGAGAAGAGCCGCTGCCACGCCAAGTACGATTGAAACACCCGACCCCGAATCACACCCATGAAACTGATCAAGACCGAACCCAAGGCGTGCGACTGCCGGACCATCCCGGTGGAGGTCACCGAGGAGATCACCGAAGCCGACGAAAAGCGGTTCTTCGAGGTGGTCTCCACGGACCTCGAACCGTGGCAGGTGGAGCAGATCATCGCGCCCAAGAACGTGTACGTGCGCCAGGAGGTGGTCCTGGCCGCCCACTGGCACCCCGAGTTCGTGCCCATGGAGCACATCCGCGCCCGGGTGGACGCCCTGTTCCCCAACCGCACGGACGAACTGCTCATACCCACCCAGCACAACCAGCTCATGAGCTGGGACGGCTACACCGGGGTGGAGGTGGACTGCTTCTCGTCCGGCTTCAACCGCAAGGTGCAGCTGCTGCTCCACTTCGCCAACGAGCGGGTGAAGGACGCGGGCGTGCTCAAGTCCATGCTGGCCCACACCTTCAAGTACCGCTCGGGCCAGCTGTTCGAATTCATGCACACCATCACCAAGCCGGACGCGGCGCGCATCGAACGCGCGGCCAAGTCCACGGGCGCCGACCGGGAACTTATCGATTTCGTGCGCATCAACGTCTCCAAGATAGAGCAATTGTTGGACAAGCACTGGACCGACGTGCCCCGGCTGTCGGTCAAGAACAAGCTCTTGCGCAACTGGTTCGACACCATGCGCAATGATCTCGGCGACACCGTGGCCGACCGTGTCCAGGCGTATCTCAAGGCGGTCAAGCAGCTGGTCAAGGAAGGGTTCGACCTCTCCTTTTTCTATCGGGCCAGCGAGGTCATCGAGGAGGTCCGGTCCTTGGGCGGCTGCATCGTCATCCCCCACCCCGAACAGTTCTGGCCCATCCTGCTGCGCAACTACGACGTGGACGGCATCGAGGTCTGGAATCCCCAGTCGCGGGAATACACGGAGTTTCTGATCTCCGTGGTCAACGAACAGAACGAACGGCGCACGTCGGGCAGAGACAAGCTCATCTTCATGGGCGATGACTGCCACATGGGCGAGAAGACCAAGCCCGAGGACCAGCAGGACCCGGAAAAGACGATCCGCGAGATTGGCTACCAACCTGCCTGGGAGGACCTGCGCATCCGCAAGAAGCTCATCGTCAACAACATCTCCAGACGCTCTGTGATCAAGGAGTACAAAGCCCGCCTGGCGGGATAGGCAGGCAAGGACACCCCCATGTCGGAAGAAAAATTCGTATTCGATTCGCTCCAGGACTGCGAGTCCATCAAGGAATTCCTCGAATCCCTGATCGAGGGCTTCGAGAAGCACTCCATCGACCTGTCCACCAACGGCGATGAGATCCACCTCGCGCCGCAGGGACTGCTCAACTTCACGGTCAAGGCCAGGAAGAAGGGGGCGGAGAACAAGCTCTCCATCAAGGTGTCCTGGAAGGACGCCCCCTCCATCCAACCGGCCGAAGACGCCTTCCTCAAGGTACGCTGAGCCCATGATGACATTCGAAGGACTGGACGAGAACTTCAAGTTCATCGTCTTCGAGGTGGAAAACCAGGCCCGCTCCACGCAGAAGTTCATGGATGCCCCGTCGCGCAAGCGGTACGCCAAGATCACCTCGCGCGACGACTACATCGACAACCTCAAGACGATCATCGAGAACAAGTGCTACTCGCGCATCCACTCGGACCAGTCCCTGGACAAGCGCCAGCTCAACAAGATCCGCGCCATCCAGGTCATCTGCGTGAACCTCGAGAAGATCGCCGACTATTTCGTCAACATCGTCAAACAGATGCAGTATCTCGACGACCAGTCCTTCGTGCAGCGCTACGACTACACCGAGGTCTTCGAGATCATGCTCTCCCGGCTGGGGGCCATCCTGGACGCCTTCCACGACGAGGACATGTCCAAGGCCCTGTACATCTGCAAGGCCGAGCCCATGCTCGACGACGTGTACAAGGTCCGCTTCGACCGGGTCATGAACGAGATGGGCATGGGCCGCGACGCCCAAAGCCTGGTCACGGTGCTGTTCATCTTCCGCTATTTCGAGCGGGTGGGCGACGCGCTGCTGAACATCGGCGAGGCGGTCATCTTCTCCCTGCTCGGCGAGCGCATCAAGATCGAGCAGTTCGAGGCATTGCAGCAGACCCTGTCCAAGTCCGGGTTCAGCGATTCCTTTTCCGACATCGACTTCAGCGCCATCTGGGGCACGCGCTCTGGCTGCCGCATCGGCAAGGTGGAGCAGCGCGAGGCCGAGCTGACCTCGGAGGAGAAGAAGCAGGGGTCCATCTACAAGGAGGGCAACCTGGAGAAGATCCGCAAGGAGCGGGAGTCCATCCAGCGCTGGAAGCAGCTCTTCCCGGACCTGGTGGCCGATATCTACGGCTTCCACGAGGACGCGGACAAGGGGTCCATGCTGGTGGAGTTTTTAAACGGCTGCACCCTGGACGAGGTCGTCCTGTCCGGCGACGACGAACTGATCCGCAACGCCCTGTTCATCCTGGAAAACACGGTGCTCGAGACCTGGACCAAGACCATGGTCGAGCTGCCCATCAAGACCAACTACATGTGGCAGATCCAGTCCCGGCTGGAGGGCGTGCTCCAGACGCACCCCGAGTTCTGGCGCACCCCCAAGTCCCTGGGCCCCTCCGAGGTCCGCTCCACCGAGGCCCTGCTCTCGGCCTGCGCCGAGGCCGAGGACGAACTGGAAGCGCCCTTCTCGGTCTTCATCCACGGCGATTTCAACATCAACAACGTGGTCTACAACCACGAGGCCCAGCAGGTGCACTACATCGACCTGTACCGCTCGCGGGACTTCGACTACATCCAGGACGCCTCGGTGTTCATGGTCTCCAACTTCCGCATGCCCATCTTCGACAGCTACCACCGGCAGCGGATCAACTCGGTGATCAAGCATTTCTACGGGTTCATCCGGGAATTCGCCCAGCGGCACGGCGACCGCACGGTCCAGGCCAGACTGGCCTTCGCCCTGGCGCGCAGCTTCTACACCTCCACCCGGTTCGAGCTGAACTTCAAGTTCGCCAAGGAGATGTACAACCGGTCCATGTTCCTGCTGGAAAAAATCGACCAATACCGGGGCGGGGCCTGGGAGCAGTTCTCCCTGCCCGAAGACATCCTCTACTACTAGGCAAGCAAGGAGCCGTTTCGTGAAGATAGGAGTCATTGGCATCGAGGGCGGCTGGTCCTCCGAGAAACTGGCGGACACCGTGGCCGAAAAGACCGGCGGTGAGCGCGTGCTCATCAACATGGAGGACGTGCGCCTGGACCTGCCTTCGGGCGACGCCTTCTACGACGGGCGTAACCTGCGGGACTTCGACGCCCTGATCATCAAGAAGATCGGCGCGCGCTACTCCCCGGACCTCCTGGACCGGCTGGAGATCCTGCGCTACCTGCACGAGAAGGGGCTGAAGATATTCAGTTCGCCCTACGCCATCCTGCGCGCCCTGGACCGGCTGTCCTGCACCATCTCGCTCCAGCTCAAGGACATCCCCATGCCGCCCACGACCGTCACGGAGTCCGTGGACCAGGCCCTGGTGGCCCTTGAAAATTACGGCGAGGCCGTGTTCAAGCCGCTCTACACCTCCAAGGCGCGCGGCATGTCCGTGCTGAAAAACGGGCCCGACGCCCGGGCGGCCATCGAGGAATACCGGGCAGAAAACCCGATCATGTACATCCAGAAGACCATCGACCTGGGCGACCTGGACCTGGGCATCGCCTTTCTGGGCGGCGAGTACCTGACCACCTACGCCCGGTGCAAGACCAACGGGGCGTGGAACACGACCACGGCCTCGGGCGGCAAGTACCGGGCCTACGAACCCGCGCCCGAGATCATCGAACTGGCCCGCAGGGCCCAGGCCGACTTCAATCTCGACTTCACCTGCGTGGACGTGGCCATCACCGACGACGGCCCGTACGTTTTCGAGGTCTCTGTGTTCGGGGGCTTCAGGGGCATCCAGGAGACCAGCGGCATCGACGCCGCCGCGCGCTACGTGGACTACGTCATGGAGAAACTGAAATGAAGCTGACCGGCACGACCCGCAGGGAGCTGGCCGAGGCCGTGAAGACGGCCTGTCCGGCCGACCGCGAACTCTTCCTGGACCTCGGCGGCTGCCGCATCCGGGTCCTGAGTTCCACGGACGAGTTGAACGACGCCCTGGCCGACTATTTCAAGGAATTCCTGGCCGAACCGGGCGACGCGCAGATCGTCGTCTCGGCCCACGAGGACCCGGCCCCGGAGTGCGACCTGGCCTTCACCGCCAAGCGGCCCGACCCCGGCAAGACCAAGATCAAGGAGGAGTGGATCGACCTGCCCGACGGGCGCGTGGTCCGCAAGCGGCTGACCGGCATGCACTTCCTCTTCGGCCAGGGCGAGAACGTGGCCGTGGGGCCGTGCCTGGCGAACTCCAACCAGGTCATCAATTTCATCAACAACCGGTTCATCGAGTGGAAGCTCAACCAGGGCGGGTTCCTGGGCCACGCCGCAGGCGTGCGCTCGGGCGGACGGGGCATCTCCCTGGCCGGGTTCTCGGGCGCGGGCAAGTCCACCCTGGCCCTGCATCTGATGAGCCGGGGCACGACCTTCATCTCCAACGACCGGGTCATGGTCGAGCGGAACGGCGCGGGGCTGGTCATGTACGGGGTGGCCAAGCAGCCGCGCATCAACCCCGGCACGGCCCTGAACAACCCGGACCTGCACTGCATCGTGGAGCCGGGCCTGCGCGAGAAGTTCCTGGCCATGCCGCAGGACGAGCTGTGGCAGCTGGAACACAAGTACGACGCGCTCATCGACGAGTGCTACGGACCGGGCCGGTTCGAGCTGCGCTGCCCCATGGACGCGCTGGTCATCCTCAACTGGCGGCGGGACGGCTCGCCCATGCGCGCACGCCTGGTGGACCCCAGGGACCGCACGGACCTTTTGCCCGCGTTCATGAAGTCAACCGGGCTGTTCTACCTGCCCGACGATCCGGCCCGCCGGGCCGCCCCGTCCATCGAGGCCTACGCCGACCTGCTGGGCCTGACGAATCTCATCGAAATCTCCGGAGGCGTGGACTTTGACCGCGCTTCCGATGTATGCTTGCATTTCATGGAAACCGGCCGTCTACCGGCCGACTGACGGAGCCGACAGTGCGCATTCGAGTCACCAGGGACGTCACCATCCCGGACCCCCGCAAGCTGGAGCAGTTCAGGCGGGCCCCCGAACTCGGGCCGTCCGTGCTCTTCTTCAGCGGCGGCACGGCCTTGCGCGACACCTCCCGGGCGCTCATCCGCTACACCCACAACTCCATCCACCTGATCACCCCGTTCGACTCGGGCGGCAGTTCGGCCATCATCCGCAAGGCCTTCGCCATGCCCGCCGTGGGCGACATCCGCAACCGGCTCATGGCCCTGGCCGACCAGTCCATCAAGGGCAACCCCGAGATCTACAACCTGTTCACCCACCGGCTGCCCAAGGACGGGGACCGCGACGCCCTGCGCGGCGAGCTGGACGCCATGGCCGCCGGGGTGCACCCCCTGGTCCGGCGCATTCCGGACCCCATGCGCAAGATCATCCGCAACCATTTCTACGAATTCCTGGAGCGCATGCCCGTCGACTTCAACCTCAGGGGCGCGTCCATCGGCAACCTGGTTCTGACCGCCGGATACCTGTCCAACCGCCGCCAGCTCGACCCGGTCATCTATCTCTTCTCCAAGCTGGTCCAGGTCTGCGGCGTGGTTCGCCCGACCGTGAACCGGGACCTGCACCTGGCCGTACGCCTTCAGGACGGCCAGACCATCGTGGGCCAGCACCTGATCACCGGCAAGGAGTCCGCCGCGCTCGCCTCGCCCATCGAGGACATCTGGCTGACCTCCGACCTCGACTCGACGGAGCTCGTGCACACGGCCATCCGCAACAAGGTCAAGGAATGGATCGGCAAGGCGGACCTGATCTGCTACCCGCCGGGGAGCTTCTATTCCAGCGTGGTGGCCAACCTGCTGGCCGACGGCGTGGGCCGGGCCGTGGCCGCCAATACCTGCCCCAAGGTGTTCGTTCCGTCCACGGGCGCGGACCCCGAGACTCCGGGCATGTCCGTGGCCGACCGGGCCGACGTCCTGTGCCGCCACCTCCGGGCCGACGCCGGGGCCGGGGACGGCGAGGTCCTGGGCTACGTCCTGGTGGACGCCAAACGCGGCGAATACGCGGGCGGCATCGACAGAAAACGCCTCGAACAGCGAGGCTTCACGGTGATAGACGGCCCGCTCGTCACGGAACGGAGCGCCCCGGACATCGACGGGCGCGTCTTGAGCGAATTTTTGCTGTCGCTTTGCTGACGGCCAACCGAAAGGAGGTTGCGAACGTGGAAAAGCAGAAGATCAGTGTCAAGAAGGTCCTGGAGTACAAGGACGCGGTGTCCTACATCGAGGACCTGGCCAAGAGCTTCCGGTCCGGCACCATCGTGCTCGAGAGCGGCGAGGAGCACGTGGTCATGAAACCTTCGGCCCAGGTGGGCATCAAGGTGGAGGCCAAGGTCAAGAACGACAAGCAGAAGATCGCCTTCGAACTGAGCTGGAGCGAGGCCTCGGGCGGGGACCTGAAGATCGGCGACACCCGGCCCGAAACCGTGCCCGCTGTCCAGCCCGAGGGCGGCGCGCCCGCGGTGCAGCCCGAAGCCAAGGCCCCGGCGACCAAGACGCCCGCCATGGCTCCCGCCAGGACCGAAGCGGCCAGGACGCCCGCCAAGAACGCCTCCGAAGTCCCGGCCAAGGCCGAGGCCAGCCCCAAACCCGAAACCAAGGACGCCGCGTCCAAGAAGGCGGCAGCCCCCAAGACCGCCGCCAAAAAGACCGCGATCAAGAAGGCGCCCGCCAAGAAAGGCGCGGCCAAGAAGCCCGCCGCCAAGAAAGCACCGGCCAAAACCGCCGGGAACAAATAACACACGGCGCCCAGGCGCATTGTGGAGAAACGACAATGACTGAAACTCAGGACCAGTGTTTCGAATGGACCGAGGTTGCCGACCTGTTCGGCATCGAAGAGGAGAATCCCGAGATGCTCGATGCCGAGCGCGACAGGATACTCGAACGGATCAACGCCCTGACCAGCCGCTACGGCCGGGAGTACGTCATCAAGAAGATCACCCTGCAGACCACGCACTAGACCGGCACGGAGCCCCATGCGCATCATCGCCGTACTGAACCAGAAGGGAGGCGTGGGCAAGACGTCCACGGCCGTGAACCTGGGGGCCGCCCTGGCCCGCCAGGACCGGCGCGTCCTGCTGCTGGACCTCGACCCCCAGGCGCACCTGACCTATTCCCTGGGCATCATGGCCCACCAACTGCCCCGGACCATGGGCGCGGTCCTGATGCGCGAATGCCCGCTCGACGCCGTGACCATGGAGGTCGGCCCCCTGAACGTGGTGCCCGCCTCCGTGGCCCTGGCCGGGACCGAGGTCGACCTGGCCTCGGTCCAGGGCCGCGAGACGCGGTTGCGCGACGCCCTTTCCCAGGCTTCGGACCATGACTTCGCCATCATCGACTGCCCGCCCAACCTCGGCATGCTGACCCTGAACGCCATGGTCGCGGCGGGCGAACTGCTCGTGCCGGTGCAGCCGGAATTCCTGGCCCTGCAATCCCTGGGCAAGCTCATGGAGACGGTCAAGGCCATCCGCGAGGGCTGGAACCCCGGCCTGGCCCTGTCCGGCATCCTCATGACCCGCTACCAGAAGACCCGCAAGCTCAACCGGGAGATCCGGCGCAAGATCAGGGACTACTTCGGCGACGCCCTGCTGGAAACGACCATCCGCGACAACATTTCCCTGGCCGAGGCCCCCAGTTTCGGCCAGGACATCTTCACCTACAAACCCCGCAGCCACGGGGCCGCCGACTACCGGAACCTGGCCCTGGAGCTGCTCCGCAGAGGTGCTCCATGAGCGACGAGAGACTCGGGGCCAACCCCCTGGACTGGGTCACCCCCGACGCGGCCCCGGCCCCCGTGATGACGGCGAACCGCCCGTCCGGCGAAACCACGCAACCCGCCCCGGCCGACGCCGCGAAGGACGCCGGGACAACCGCCCCGCGCACCCCCCTGTTCGCGGCCGCCGGGAGCAACGAGGAAACGACAATGGGTAAAGGCAAGATCAAAATTGAAAAGACCATGGACACCTATCAGGTCGTCGCCTATCTCAGGGACCTGGCCGACTCCCTGGAATCCGGCGTCATCCGCGCCGAAAACGAGGAAGGCACCCTGGTCCTCGGCGTGCCCGACACCATGCAGGTGGAACTCAAGCTCGCCCGCAAAAAGGACAAGGCCAAATGCGAAATCGAGCTTGAATGGCTCGACGACGGCTCCCAGGCCGAATCCCTCAAAATATCCGGCGACTAGTTTCGCCTCCGGCGGCCGGGGGAAGGGGAGGAAAAACCCTTTGAAAAGGGTTCTTTCCTCCC
>NZ_JBGLYH010000025.1:0-49493 GCF_041414475.1 Pseudodesulfovibrio karagichevae | reverse complement strand
ACCCTTTTCAAAGGGTTCCCCCTGGCGGGGTCTGGGGCAGCGCCCCAGCAGCCGGAGGCATCCTCCTCCCGCCCCCAGCCGCACTTGTTTCCCGTGCACGACTTTGGTATTTCTCTGCGATCATTGTGAAATCGATTTGGGAGGGGCATATGGGCAAGGAGCGAAAATACGCCATGGGGACCGAGGCGGTCTGGGGTGGCGAGGAAGGGTTGTTCGAGGGCAACGCCACGCAGGTGCCGGTGGTGCACAGCGTGTCGTTCGGGTACGAGGGCATGGACGAGTGGCTGGACGTGGCTCTGGGCAAGCGGCCGGGGCATATCTATACGCGCAACACCAACCCCACGGTGACGGTGTTCGAGGAGAAGGTCCGGCTGCTGGAGGGCGGCGAGGCGGCCACGAGCGCGTCCTCGGGCATGGGCATCATTTCCAACGCGCTGTTTTCGCTGTTGAAGCCGGGGGACCGGGTGGTTTCGGTCAAGGACACGTACGGCGGCACGAACAGGATGTTCACGGAATTCCTGCCCCGGGTGAACGTGGACGTGACGTTGTGCGACACCACGGACCACGCGGCCATCGAGGCCGAGGTGGCCAAGGGGTGCACGGTGCTCTACCTGGAGACCCCGACCAACCCGACGATCAAGGTGCTGGACATCGAGCGCCTGGCCAGGGCGGGCAAGGCGGTGAGGGCCGTGGTCATGGCGGACAACACCTTCGCCACGCCGGTGAACCAGAACCCGCTGGCCCTGGGCGCGGACCTGGTGCTGCACAGCGCGACCAAGTACCTGGGCGGGCACGCGGACGCCCTGGGCGGGGTGGCCGTGGGCAGCGCCGGGCTGATCAAGACCATCTATTCGTACCGCGAGATCGTGGGCAACGTGCTGGAGCCCATGAGCGCGTATCTGTTGCTGCGCGGCATGAAGACGCTGCACCTGCGCATCGAGCGGCAGAACGCCAACGCCCTGGAGATCGCCCGGTTCCTGGAGGGGCATCCGGGCGTGGAGCAGGTCTTTTATCCGGGGCTTAAATCCCATCCGGGGCACGAGATCGCCCGCAGGCAGATGCGCGGCTTCGGCGGGATGCTCAGCTTCGTGGCCAGGGGCGGGACGTACGCGGACGCCTGCCGGGTGCTGTCCAATTTGAAGTTGGCGCGGCGCGCGGCCAATTTGGGCGCGGTGGAGACCATCGCCGGTCCGCCCGCGACCACGAGCCATGTGGAATGCAGCAAGGAGGAGCGGGCGGCCATGGGCATCCCCGAGAGCCTGATCCGCTATTCCGTGGGCATCGAGGACGTGGAGGATTTGAAGGCCGATCTGGACCGGGCGTTGCGACAGGACGCTTGACGCGAGCCCGCCGAGAGGTGAGAACAAGATATGTTGCTGGACGTGCCCTTTTTGCCCCGCGACGACTACGTCACCTTCCTGCGCGAGCGGTCGGACCGCCTCGCGTCGGTCCATTTCTCGTTGAACGACCCGCGCGTGCCGGACGCCCGGCAGCGGCTGGAGGGGCCGGATATCGAAGGGGCCGTGCGCGGCCTGAACCGATTGCCGGGCGTGGACCGGTTCCTGTTGATGAACGGGCGGCTGCACCGGCCGGAGCGGTATTTCGACCGGACGGGCCTGGACGCGACCGCCGACCTCCTGGAGCGGCTTGTTGACGAGGCCGGGCTGACCGGCGTGATTTTTGCGGACGCGTATTTCCTGCAGGCGCTGTCCGACGCCCGGCCCGGGGTCTGCGAGCGGCTGGAGGCGGTGCCGAGCGTCAACGCCATGCCGGACACGCCCGCCAGGGTCTTCGCCCTGCTGGACATGGTCGCGCAGACCGCGTTCCGGCCGCCGTCGCGGCTGGTGGCGGACCGGGCCTTGAACCGCGACCTGGACGGATTGAGCGCCCTGGCCCACGGGCTGCGCGCCCGACATGCGGACGTGCGCCTGTTCCTGCTGGCCAACGAGGGGTGCCTGTACCAATGCCCGTACAAGCCCGCCCACGACGCGCACATCGCGCTGGTGGTGGAGGGGCTGTGCGGCGACCGGACCTTCGCCCTGAACCGGGACCTCGGCTGCGTGCGGCGCATGCTCGAAGAGCCTGGGCTGATGATCGCCTCGCCGTTCATCCGGCCCGAGGACACGGGCCGCTACGAGGGGCTGGTCCACGGGCTCAAGCTCTGCGGGCGCAACCGGGGCGCGGACTTTCTCCTGCGCGCGGTGGCCGCCTACGCGGAGGGGCATTACGAGGGCAACCTCCTGGACCTGATGGACGCCATGGGCGACCTGGCGGACCGGGTCCACATCCCGAACCACGGGCTGCCCGCCGATTTTTTCGAGCAGGTCACGGCGTGCGACAAGGCGTGCCGGGCCTGCGGCCTGTGCGCGGCCCTGGCCGAACGCATCGCCACCCGCACCGACCCCGGCCTGTCCGGGCTCGGGCGCTGACATCGCCGTTTACCCCGGCCCGTCGAGGATGGCGGGCCGCAATGCATATAAGGAGCACCCGCCATGAAGAAATCCCTCGGTCCCAACACCCTGGCCCAGCCCACCCCAGTCTGGGCGGTGGGGTCCTATGACGAGAACGGCAAGCCCAACGCCATGATCGCGGCCTGGGGCGGCATCTGCGGCTCGGACCCGGCCTGCCTGACCGTGTCCGTGCGCCCGTCGCGCCACACCTACGCGGGCATCCTCAAGCACAAGG
Organism: Pseudodesulfovibrio karagichevae; assembly: GCF_041414475.1. NCBI lineage: Bacteria > Pseudomonadati > Thermodesulfobacteriota > Desulfovibrionia > Desulfovibrionales > Desulfovibrionaceae > Pseudodesulfovibrio > Pseudodesulfovibrio karagichevae. The sequence continues at coordinate 46,808 of NZ_JBGLYH010000025.1, read as the reverse complement.
CGTTCACCGTGTCCGTGAGCTCGGCCCCGCTGGCCGCCGAGGCGGACTTCCTGGGCATGGCCTCGGGCGACAAGGTGGACAAGTTCGCGGTCACCGGCCTGACCCCGGTCAAGGCCGAATTCGTGGACGCCCCGTACATCGAGGAGTTCCCGCTGGTCATCGAGTGCGAGCTGAAGGAGACCGTGGACCTCAACGTGCACGTCATGTTCGTGGGCGAGATCAAGGACGTGAAGTGCGACGAGGACAAGCTGGCCGACGGCAAGTACCCGGACCCGGAAAAGGTCCTGCCGCTGATCTTCTCCCCCGGCACCCGCGCCTACCACACCGTGGGCGAGAAGATCGGCAGGGGGTTCGATCTGGGCAAGAAATTTCTCAAGAAGGGCTAGCGGATGCGTCGCCCCGGCCTGCCCCCGCTTCGGCTAGCCCTCCTGCTCGCGGCCCTGCTCCTGACCGGCGCGGGGTGCGCCGTGCAACGGGCGGACGCCCCGCTGTTCCTGCCCGCGCAGGACGCCGGGGCGTATCACGGGCTGCCGGGAGACGCTCGACTCATGAGCGCGGAGATCCAGGCCGTGGCCTGGTCGGACTTCCTCCTGCGCCACTTCGATCCCTGGAACCGGACGCAGCCCGCCTACCCGGCGGACAAAGTTTTCTGGGGGCTGACCGACTTTGCCGGGAAACGGCTGTACGGGGAAAACCTGCGGCCGCGCGACCCGGCCTGGCTCGACGCCATGGCCGATGCCTCGCGGGTGGCCGAGTATCCGAGCCTGAACCGGCGGGCCATCGCCGTGGCCAACACGGCCATGCGGGTCCTGCCCACGGGCAAGCCCGCGTTCGACGATCCCCGGCAGGCGGGCGAGGGGTTCCCCTTCGACTATCTGCAGAACTCCCTGGTCCTGGCCGGGACGCCGCTGTACGCCACCCACGAGAGCGCGGACCGCGCCTGGGTGCTGGTGGAGTCGCGCTTCGCCTACGGCTGGGTGCGGAGCGCGGACATCGCCTGGGTGGACGACGACTTTGCCGGGGCCTTCCAGACCGGCGCATACGCGGCAGTGGTCCGGGACGGGGTCTCCCTGGCGGACAAGGACGGCGTGTTCCGCTTCAAGGGGTTCATCGGCACCCTGCTGCCCATCGCCCCCGCAGCCTCCAAGGGAGCGCCCGGCAGCGACCTGACCGTCATGGTCCCGGCCCGCGACGACCGGGGCCGGGCGGTCGTCAAATACGCCCGCGTCTCGCAGGGCGACGCGCAGCCCGCGCCGCTCGCGCCCACGCCGGACAACTTCGCGGCGCTGGCCAACCGCATGCTCGGCGAGCCCTACGGCTGGGGCGGACTGTACACGGACCGGGACTGCTCGGCCACGACCATGGACCTGATGGCCGCGTTCGGGGTCTTCCTGCCGCGCAATTCGAGCCAGCAGGCCAAGCTCGGCTGGGTGGAGCCCCTGGACGGCGAGGACGGCCCGGCCAAGAAGGCGCGGCTGCTCAAGGAGGGCGTGCCGTTCCTGACCCTGGTGCGCAAGCCGGGGCACATCATGCTCTACATCGGTTCGAATGACGGCCAGCCCGTGGTCCTCCAGACCATCTGGGGACTCAAGACCCGAAGCGGCGGGAAAGAGGGACGGCGGATCATCGGCCGGACCGTGATCTCCACCCTGGAGCCGGGGGAGAACCTGCGCGACCTGGCCCGGCCCGACGGCGTGCTCCTGTACTCGGTGCGCTCCTTCAACACCCTGCCCTGATCGGCCCGACCTTTTTTTGACGGCGGGCGCGCGGGCGAACAAAAGCTCCTGTGCAATGGCCTGATTTCCCACGCCTTGGCCCGTTTGGGAACAGGCCGTGCAACGCATGGGGCATGCACGGAACGAAACTCGGCAACATCCTGCTCCTGGGGGCCCTCACCGTCCTGCCCGGCTGCCTGATCGCCAACGCGGCCCTGGGCGTGTTCGGGCTCATGGGTCCGCCCGTGGCCCAGCTGGCCGGAGCGGCTTACACCGTGGCCGAATACTCCTATGAATACGGGGCCCACGACCGCACGCCGGACGAGGTCTTTCTGGCCAAGTTCGACTGGCTCCTGGACACCGGGGACGAACCCGACCCGGCCGCCTTCGCCGGTGCGCTGAGCGCGGCCGTGCCCGGCCCGCAGGTCGAGGACGCGCCGCACGCCACGGTGGTCGTGGCGAGCGCCGGGGACGTGACCGGGCCCATTGCCCGGCCAAAAGCCGACCCCGCCATCAAGCCCGTTTTCGTGGCCGAGACGAAACGGCCCGTGGAGCCGGAAAAGACGGCAACGCCCGTCATGCGGAAAAAGACGGCCGCGCCCGTGAAGCGCGCCGCCGTGGTCCGGGCGGCCGCCGCCAAGGTTCCGGCCCGGCCCGTTGTCCGCAAACCGGCCCAGGCCGCGCCGCCGCCCAAGGCCGTCCCGGTCCACCGGTATACGGCCCACGCGCCGGACCCGCTGCTGGCGCGGCTCGACCGCCTGGAGAACGGACTGGCCCAGGCCGAGGCGCTCTATCTCTCGAACTCGGCCGGCGGCCTGCGCTTGTCCGTGCCCCCGTGCGACGGTGATCCCTGCGCCCAGGGCGTGAACGGGGGAAACTCCTTGCGGCTGCCGGTCATGCGCGGCGTGCCCGGCGCTTCCCGCGCCGCCGTCGCCTTCTCCGCGCGGGCGGGCTGAACCGGTCAACTCGGAAGGCCCTCCACACCTTACCGGAACACGTAGTTGCTGATGTGCCGGTCGCGCTGCTCTCGGATCCACCTGTGCAGATCCTCAGGCAGGGCGCGCCACGAGCCCTTGTCGTCCCGCTTCCAGGCGGGCAGCCCCTTGTCCCTGACCAGTTCCGTGATGTTGCGCGGGTTCTCCCCCACGGCCTCGCAGATGTCCTTGGCCCCTTTCAGACAGATTTCCGACATGCGCGCCACCACCCCTATCCCGTGATCTCGACCTGGAAGGACTGGTCCGCAGCGCAGCTGTCCAGGAACTCCCTGAAGGCCGCGCGGGAATCGAGCACGCCGCGTTCGGGGCCGAGCCGGCCGAACCGGCTGCCGAGCAGGATGCAGCCGTGGGTGTCGCGGGCCACGTTGCCCTGGTGGAAGAGGATGGCCGTGCGGCCGGGCACGTCGACCACCTCGAAGGTCGGGCCGAAGGTGGGCGAATCCACCCTGCGGCAGGTATAGACCCCGGCCGGGATGCAGGACACGCCCACCCGGTTGCCCCGCTCGGGCGGCTCCAGGGTGACGCACTGGACCCGGCCGTCCAGGCGGAGCACGCCGAAGGTCCCTTCCTCGCCTTTCTCCAATCGCATAATATCCACTTTCTTCACGGGTTACTCCTTTGTTTTTGTATTTTGACCAAGCTATTTCGGCAGCATATAGTCACTTGTCTATTTGCTAGTCAACCATTTTCCGCATTTCTCTTTAGACATTTGCCAATTTTCATGTATAAGGGTGCACAACCATTACACAGAAAAGGGGAAGACATGGGATTCACCGAAGATGTGCGCCAGGCGCTCCTCGACCGGATCGGGCCGGGCAAACGGTACCCCAACAACAAGCGGATGGCCGACGAGCTTGGAGTCGATCCGTCGCAGCTCAACCGCTTTCTCAAGCGGGAGCGCGGCCTGAACAGCGACTCCCTGGGGCATATCCTGGACCGCGTGGGAGTGAATCTGGCCTTTTGCGACGAACCGGCGGACGCTGCGCGGGAGGTCTGCTTCCTGCCGCCGGACACGGGCAAGGCCGGACCCGGCGCACCCGAGCCCAGGGCCGACGACTACCTGGCCGTGCCCCTGGCCGCCCCGGCGGTGGCCGCTTCGGCCGGGCTGGTCCCGGAGGGGAACGTGGAGGGCTGGGTCCTGGTCTGGCGGCACCAGGAGTCCATCCGCTTCCGGTCCAACCTGGTGGCAGTGGAAGTGGGCCGGGGCGAGTTGTCCATGGCCCCCACCCTGCACCCCGGGGACATCGTACTGGTGGACCGCGACGACCGCGACCCCTGCCCGGCGGGCAAGATCATGCTCGTCCGCGAACCGGGCGAGGACGGGGTCGTGCACATCCGGCGGGTCAGCACCCGTCGGCTGGACGACGACCTGGAGCTGATCTACTACTCGGACAACAGCCGCGAATACCCGCCCGCCACCTACCGGCTCGGCCGGGACTTCGGCGGCGACATAAACAGGGCCATTGGCGGCAACGTGGTCTGGGCCTGGAGCGACATGACCCGAAAATAGCCACTTTTCCATGCAAGGAGACCCGATGTTGGACTTTCGACACGTTTTCGCGGCCAGCAGGCTCGTTCCGGCCCTGCTTTTCACCCTGACACTGGCCCTGACCCCGGCCACGCCCGCCTCGGCCTCCGGGCCGGACGCGCTGCGCATCGCCGGCCAGCTGGGCAGTGCGGACGCGGGCGAGCGGGCCCTGGGGCTGTCCGCCCTGCGCGAGAACGGCCAGGCGGCCCTGCCCGGCCTGCTCCAGGGGCTTTCCGCCCCGGACGCGGATGTGCGGCGCGGCGCGGTCTACGGGCTGGCCCTGCAACCCGCTCCCGCCCTGGCCCTGGACAGGCAGCTCAAGGCCCTGGGCGACCCGGACCCCACGGTCCGGTTCCTGGCCGCCAACACCCTGGCCCAGCTGGGCGGCCTGGCCGCCCCCGACGCGGCCCGGCTGCTGGCCAGCCCGGACGACAAGGTCCGCGTGGCCGCCTCCCTATGCCTCAGCCGCATGGGCCCGGACGCGGTCCCGGCCCTGGCCGCCATGCTGCGCCGCGACGATCCTCCGGTCCAGGCCAAGGCCGCCTGGCTGCTCGGGGCCATGGGGCCCGAGGCCCTGCCAGCGGCCCCGGCCCTGATCCGGGCGCTCAAGACCCGCGACACGCGCCTGATGCACGTCATCGCCGAGGCCCTGGACCTCATCGGCCCGGACCCGGCCCTGGTCTCCCGGCAAATGGCCCTGCTCGGGACCGAGGGGGTCAACCGGCCGTTCGCGCCCATCGGCTCGGCGGCAGCCCCGGCCCTGGTCAGGCTGCTGACCCGGCCCGGCACCCCCATGGGCCTGATGGCCCTGTACACCCTGGCCCGCATGGGCGCGCAGGCAGAACCCGCCCTTCGCGCCGTCCTGGCCACCGGCACCGACGGGCAGAAGGCGGCCGCCGCCATGCTCCTGACCGGGATCGACCCGGACCTGGCGCACACCCTGCCCGAGGACCTGCGCCGCTCCCTGAGCGGCGCCCTTCACCAAAACTGACACGGAGGCACCATGCCCGAACTCGTTTACGCCCTCATCTGCTCGGACCTGATCATCGACAAGGACTCGAGCTCGACCTCGTTCATCCGGACCATCGAACACGCGGTGGTTCCGGCCTTCCCGGCGACCCTGCCGCCCATCTACTTCGCCAGCCTGTGGGACCTGGAGGGCGCGGGGACCACCCCGTTCTCCATCGCCCTGGACCTGGTCTCGCCCGAAGGCCGGGAGATCACCCTGGGCATGCAGGAGATCACCCCCACCGGGACCATGCTGCACAAGATGAACTTCCAGTTGCCCGGCCTCAAGGTGGAGGGCGAAGGCAAGCACGTCCTGGCCGTTTCCGTGAAGGCCGACGGCGACTGGGAAACCCGCGCGCGGCTTCCCCTCTACGTGTTCAAGAGCCAGGAACAATAGACTCCCGGGACAAACGCTCTGCAAAAGGCCGCGTCATGCATGGTTATACTATGCATGATGCGGCCTTTTACATTATGCACAACACAACTACATTCTGTCTGCAGCCATTTCTGATGCAATACTGTTCAAACTACATATAAAATATGTTTTACAGCAAAACCTTAAATTGTATTTAACTAATTTTTCAAAGTAAAATAGGACATTAGATGCAAAATTAGTCAGTTTTTACTGGACATTTTATTGCTGTATTCTTACTGTTACAACGTTGATTCTATATTTATCGATTGCCAACTGCGCCGCCCTGCCGGGCGGCCGGGCACCAAGGGGGAACCATGCGTCTTGCCGTCATCATCCGGGCCGAACAGAAGGACCTGCCCACGGCCGCCGAGCTCCGCGAGGCGGGCTTTGCCGTGTCCACGGCCCTGGGGCCGGGCCGGGACGTCGGCGCGCCCGGCGGCGCCCCCTGCGACCCGTGCGACGACAAGCCGGACAGCCCCGGGCCGGAGCGGGCCGGGCCGACGTGCCGCCGTCTTCCCGAACGACAAAGACCCTGACGCCGGAAAGGCGTCAGGGTCTTTGTCTGCGTCGCTGTTGCGTAGGCCGGGCTAGAGGATGTCCTCGTACCCCTTGATGGCCTCGTCCACCGGGGCGTCCTCGTGGACGATCCGGTTGAGGACCTCCACCAGCCGGGTGGTGTCGCGGTGCTGGAACACGTTGCGGCCCACGGACAGGCCGGAACCGCCCGCGTCCAGGGAGGTGCGGACCATGTCCAGGAAGTCGCGGGTGGAGTCCATCTTGGCCCCGCCCGCGATCACCACGGGCACGCCCGCGCACTCGACCACGTGGGCGAAGCTCTCGGCGCTGCCGGGGTAGTTGACCTTGACCACGTCCGCGCCCAGCTCCGCGCCCACACGGGCGCAGTGGGCCACGATGGCCGGGTCGAACTCGTCCGGGACCTTGGGGCCGCGCGCGTAGACCATAGCCAGCAGGGGCATGCCCCACTCCGAGGCAGACGCGGCCACCCGGCCCAGGTCCATGAGCATCTGGCCCTCGGTCTCGTCGCCCAGGTTGACGTGCACGCTGACCGCGTCCGCGCCGAGGCGGATGGCCTCCTCCACGGTGGTCACCAGCCGCTTCACGTTGGGGAACGGGGACAGGCAGGTGCCCGCGGACAGGTGGACGATGCAGCCGAAATCGCGGCCCTGCATGCGGTGGCCGAGCTTGACCTGACCCTTGTGCACCAGGCCCGCGTTGGCCCCGCCAGCCACCAGGTTGGTGACCGTGTCGCGCATTTTCTCGAGCCCGGCGATGGGTCCCACGGTCACGCCGTGGTCCATGGGCACGATGATGGTCCGCATGGTGTTGCGGTTGAAAATCCTTTCCAGACGGATGGCCTTTCCGATATGCATGGTATCACCTCTCTCCTGGTGGTTGCGGTCTGTCCGATGCCTGGGTTCACATAATACAGTCCGGGCCAAGAAGAAAGCGGAATTCCCCCGCCCGGGCTCCGGTTTTCGGCTCCTTTTTGTGCGGAGTTGTTGACGAATGCCTTTCCAGGACCTATGCTTGGTACCGTGCCGTTTCCCTGCGAACCGCCATGAACGATCCGATTGCCTGCCAAAGGGGACACAGATGACCGACGAGAAGACTTATGAATCCGTCTTCGTGGCCCGCCAGCCCATATTCGACGCCCAGAACGAAACCTGGGGCTACATGATGCTCTTCCGCGACAGCGAAGACGCAGACCGCGCCGTATTCACCGATAATTCCGAGGCGACCATGAGCCTCGTGTCCAACCTCCCGCTGTGCGACACGCCGCAGAACAGCAAGACCCGGTTCCTGATCCACTTCACGCCCGAAGCCGTGATCCGGGGCATTCCCCACGCCATTCCCTGGGACAACACGGTCATCATCCTGGAGGAGCTCGAAGACCCGGACGAGGCCTTGATCGTGGCCCTGGGCGACCTGATGCTCGACGGTTACGAGCTGGCCCTGAACAACTTCGAGGGCAAGCCCGGCTGCGAGCGGCTGGCCGAACTGGCCGACACCCTGCTCATCGACGTGGAGGGCAAGGACCAGGCCGAGCTCGACACCATCGTCACCCGCGCCAAGAAATTCGGCGTGACCCGCATCATCGCCAAGCGGGTGGAGAACGTGGCGGACCTGGAAAAGGCCCGGAACGCGGGCTTCCACCTCTTCCACGGCTTCTTCTTCAAGCGCCCCCAGATCGAATCCGGGCGCAAGATCAGTTCGGCCAAGGCCACCCGGCTCAAGCTCTTCGAGATCATCGAGAAGGAGGAGCCCAACTTCGACGCCCTGGCCCCGGCCATCGAAGCGGACGTGGCCATCAGCTACCGGCTGCTCAATTTCCTCAACTCCGCCAACTTCAGCTTCGCCACCAAGGTGACCTCCATCAAGCAGGCCGTGGTCCTGACCGGGTGGAAGCCCATCCGCAACTGGCTGAGGCTGATCATCCTGACCGACCTGACCCCGTCGGAAAAGACCCTGGAGCTGGCCTACATCTCGGCCCACCGGGCCAAGCTCTTCGAGACCGCCGCCCTGGGCAGCGGGTACGAGGAGGACTCCGACACCCTGTTCATCGTCGGCCTCTTCTCCCTGCTCGACGCCATGCTCGACACGGACATGAAGGAGATCACCAACCACCTGCCCGTGGACGACGAGGTCAAGGCCACCCTGTGCGGCAAGAAGACCCGGTTCACCCCGTGGCTCGACCTGGCCAAGGCCATCGAGGCCTCGGACTGGGACGAGGTCGGCCAGCGCGCGGCGGCCCTGAACCTGCTGCCCGGCACCGTGGCCGTCAGCTACCAGCACGCCTTCACCTGGGCCGACGCCTTCTTCTCCTCCAAGCCCTGCGCCGACTAGCCCCGGCCCATGGTCCTGTCCCGGCGCGCGTTCCTGACCCTGCTGGCCGGGACCGGCGCGCTCGCGCCCGCCGTCCATGCGGCCCCGTCTCCGCCCGAAGGGACCTTCGCCCTGGCGGGCGCCGTGTATCCCGGCCGGGGAGCGCCACTGCCCGGCCACGCCGTGCTCGTCCGCGCGGGCCGCATCGAAGGGGTGGTCCCGGCCCATGTCGTGGCCGACCGCCCGGTGGTCACCCTGGATGGCGGGTCCGTCCTCCCCGGCGTGATCAACACCCACTGCCACAACCTGCACACCGCCTTTGAACGGCGCGAGCGCTGGCTCGTCCACGGCGTGACCGCCGTCGGCGACGCGGCCTCGCCGCTCGAGTTCCTGCCCGCGCTCCTCGCCTCGCCTCCCGGCCGGACGGCCACGGCCTCGGCCTGCGGGCCCATGCTCTGCCCGCCCGGCGGCTATCCCCTGCCCGTGCACAGCCCGGAGCACGCCCTGGTCGTCGCCTCGCCAAGGGAAGGCGCGGACGCGGTCAAACGGCTGGCCGCCCTGGGCGCAACGCGCATCAAGATCGCCTTCGAGCCGGGCATCCTGCCCGGGCCGTGGCCCCGGTTCGACCCGGCCACGGCAAAGGCCATCTGCGGCGCGGCGCACCGCCTCGGGCTGGCCGTGCGCTGCCACGTGGAGGACCTGTCCGGCCTGGAGCCCGCCCTGGACGCCGGGGTGGAGTTCGTGGAGCACGTCCCCCTACCGCTGGCACGACCACGGGGCCATCCGGCCCGTGCTCGGCCCGGACAACGCGCTCGTACCCCATTACCAACGCCTGCTCGAACGCATGGCCCGCGACGGGGTGATCATGACCCCGACCCTGGACGTGTTCACCCGCACGCCGTGGAACGGCCCGGCCCTGTTCGAGCCGGTGCGCGCCTTCCACGCCCTGGGCGGACGGATCGCGCTCGGCAACGACTTCCCCTACCGGCGCACGGACGCGGGCATGCCGGTGCGCGAGATGCGCCTGCTGGCCCGGGCCGGGCTGGACGAACTCGCCGTGCTCGAGGCGGCCACGGCCACGGCGGCGGACGTCTGCGGATTCGGGGACCGGGGGAGGATCGCGCCGGGCATGGCCGCCGACCTGCTCATGGTGCGCGGTGCGCCCACGCCGGACGCGCTGCAAGACCCCGTGCGCGTCGTCAAGGACGGGGTGTTTATCCGCTGAATTTTCGGGAGATCAGAGCCGCCGGGCGGACTCGGCCTTGAGCGGGGTCATGCCCGCCAGGGCCCGGTCGATGTCGTCCAGGGCCGCCTGTTTGCCCGAGGGCAGGCGGACCTTGAGCGGCAGGTAGTTGGAGGCGTGGTTGGCCAGGAACAGGCCGCGCGTCAGTTCGGTGCCCGCCAGCATCTCACGCAGTTCCCGCAGGATGCCGCGCGCGTCGGGGATCTCGAATTCGCCGCGTTCGCAGCGCTCAAACAGCGGGGTGCCGGGCACGAGCATGAGGCTGAGCGCGCCCACCTGGTCCGGGTCCATGCGCGTCAGGGCGCGGGCCGTGGCGCGCGCGTGCTCCATGGACCGCTCCACCCCGCCCAGGCCGTTGATGACCGTAACGTTGAGCTTGAACCCGGCCGCCCTGGCGCGCCGTCCCTGCGCCACGATGAAGGCCGCGTCCCCGTTCTTGCCCATCTCCCGGAGGATGGCGTCGTCGCCGGACTCCAGCCCCATGTAGACGATGCCCAGCCCCAGTTCACGCAGTTCGGCGAGCTGCGCGTCGGACTTGCGCTTCAGGCTCTTGGCGTTGGCGTAGGCGCCCACCCTGGTGACCCACGGAAGGTGTTCGCGGATGAGCGACAGGATGTCCGTCAGCCGCTCCTGGGGCAGGATCATGGCGTCCCCGTCGCACAGGAATATCCGCCGCTGGTCGCGAAAGTGGCGGGCGGCGTACAGGATATCCTCCAGCACGGTCTCGCGCGACTTGATGCCGAACCGCTTGCCCAGGTACGCGCCGCAAAAGGCGCACCGGCCGTGGGAGCACCCCAGGGTGACCTGGAGCAGAACGGACCCGGCCTCGCTCGGCGGCCGTATGATCATGCCCTGATAATCCATGCGCGCCCTCCTCGGAACGGGCCCCCACGATACGGCAACGCCGGGAAATGGCAAGCCGTGCCGGCATAGAGATTTATAATGATCGGACAGGGGTTTCCCGTTGACCTGCCCGTCCGGGTTTTTTACTACATAGTCAAGAGTGAACCTATCGAATCCACGGACAGCATGCCCTTCGACAAAAAACCCGCACGACCCACTTCCTACGTGGCCCTGGACGAGACATCCAGGGCCCTGATGGACTCCTCCGTGGAGTCCGCCTTCGTCATGGACGTGAGCGGATACGTGCTGGCCGCCAACGAGGCGGCGGCCAAGCTGTTCGACCTCAAGCCGGGCCAGAGCCTGCAACGCTCCAACATCTACGACCTCCTGCCCGCCGACGCCGCCGACTCCCGCCGGGCCAAGATCGCCGAGGCAATCGAGAGCGTGCGGGCCGTGCGCTTCGAGGAGGAGATCGGCGGCCGCTCCCTGGTCCACTCCATCGTGCCCGTGGCCAACCCCTGGGGCGAGGTCAACCGCCTGGCCGTGCACACCCTGGACCTGACCAAGCTGAGGCGCACCGACGAGGACCTGCGCCGCGAACAGCAGCGCCAGATCTTCTTCATGGAATCCCTGCCCGGCATCGTCTACCATCTCTACCCGGACCAGACCATCCGCTACGCCAACCGCTATTTCCGGCGGTATTTCGGCAGCCCCAAGAACCGCAACTGCCGCGACGCCCTGAACTGCTCGGGGACCACCTGCTCCCTGTGCCCGCCCATGGAGGCCATGAACACCGACCGGGCCGTGGAATGGGACTGGACCGACAACCAGGGGCGGACCTTCCACCTGCAGTGCAGCCCCATGACCGACTCCAACGGCGAACGCATGATCATGGTGCTGGGCATCGACATCACCGCCAGGCAGCGGGCCGAGGACGCCCTGAAAAAGGCCCGCGACAAGCTGGAGGACCGCGTCCGGCAGCGCACCGAGGAGCTGGAAAAGGCCAACCTGGAGCTGACCAGCAAGTCCCAGCGTCTGGTCACCGCCATGGAAAAGGCCGACGCGGCCACTAGGGCCAAGTCCTCGTTCCTGGCGAACATGAGTCACGAGATCCGCACCCCGCTCAACGCCATCCTGGGCATGTCCGAACTGGCCCTGTCCATCGGCGACCAGGAGCGCAAGGACCGCTACCTGCGCCGGGTCATGGAGGCGGGCAACTCGCTCCTGTCCGTGATCAACGACATCCTCGACTTCTCCAAGATCGAGGCCTCCCGGCTGACCCTGGAATCCATCGATTTCGACCTGCGCCGGGTCCTCAACGGGGCCCTGGACCTGCACCTCATCGCAGCCGGGGAAAAGGGCCTCAAGCTGCGCGCGCGGGTGGCCGAAGACGTGCCTCCGGCCCTGGTGGGCGACCCCTCGCGGCTGCGCCAGATCATCATCAACCTGGTGGGCAACGCCATCAAGTTCACCGAGACCGGCGGGGTGACCGTGGCCGTCCGGCCCGCCGCGCCGGCCGACGACCTCAAGCCCGGCGACCCGGTCACCCTGATCTTCTCCGTGACCGACACCGGCGTGGGCATCCCGGAACACAAGCAGCGGGACATCTTCCAGTCCTTTCTCCAGGCCGACGACTCCATCACCCGCAAATACGGCGGCACCGGCCTGGGACTGGCCATCTGCCAGCTCCTGGTCGGACTCATGGGCGGCGAACTCTCCCTGGAAAGCCAGGAGGGGAAGGGCAGCACCTTCACCTTCACCACCGACCTCAAGGTCGGCGACCCCGCCGCCGTGGAGCGGGAACGGCTGGAAGCCGAGACCCCGCCCCCGGACGTCACCCCCATGACCGTGCTCCTGGCCGACGACAACCCGCTCAACCGCGAACTGGCCACCACCCTGCTCAGCGAACAGGGCCACCGGGTCCTGGCCGTGAAGAACGGCATCGAGGCCCTCAACGCCCTGCGCGAGGCCCCCTTCGACCTGGTGCTCATGGACGTCCAGATGCCCATCATGGACGGCGTCTCGGCCACCCGCGCCATCCGCGACCCCAACTCCGGCGCGCTGAACCCGAACATCCCCATCATCGCCCTGACCGCCCACGCCCTCAAGGGCGACCGCGAACGGTTCCTGGACGCGGGCATGGACGACTACATCGGCAAGCCCATCAAGATGCGGGACTTCTACAACACCATCGCCAGGGCCATGAACGGCCGCTCCCATGTCCTCCCGGACCCCATGGAGGAGCAATACGCCCCTGCCCCGCCGGGCAAGCCCTTTGACCGCGAAAGCGCCCTGGAAATGCTCGGCGGCAAACAGGCCCTCCTGAACCGCATGGACGAAATTTTTCTGCGCGACGTGCCCGGCGAGCTCAAGGAACTGGTCGACCACTTCACCGGCCGCGACTGGAAAAATGCCAAACGGCTGGCCCACTCGATCAAGAGCTCGGCCCGCACCGTGGGCGCGCACCGGCTCGGCGCCATCGCCGAGCAGATGGAATACCTCTGCCGCCAGGAGGACGTCGCTTCCGCCGAAAAAGAATTGAAAATCCTTGAATCCGACGTCCGGTCCGCGCTAGACTACCTAACCGGTATTCGGGAAGAGGCAGCGGACTCCCTCCCTGAAACCTAAAGGAGCACTCTGATGAAAACCATTCTCGTCGTCGACGACGCCCCCATGATCCGGGAACTGCTCAAGTCGGTTCTCGAGGCCGAAGGTTTTAAGGTGATCGAGGCCGCGGACGGCGAAGAGGCCATCCACATCTGCCAGGACACCCCCATCGACCTGTCCATCATCGACATCTTCCTGCCCAAAAAGGGCGGGCTCCAGGTCATGGGAGAGCTGATCAAGGCCGACAGCGCCAACAAGTTCATCGCCATCTCCGGCGGCGAGGCCTTCAACCCCGAAGCCATCGTCGAACTCGCCAAGGTCTACGACGTGGTCGACACCTTCACCAAGCCCATCGACACGCGCCGCCTCGTCGAAGTCGTCCGCACCGCCCTGGCCGATTAGCCCGCGAAGAGCATCATCCAAAGAGCCGAGCGGCCGCACATGCGCGGCCGCTCGGCTCTTTTTGGGTGCCTCTCGCGGGACAAAAAAAGCCCCCGTCCCTTTGGGATCGGGGGCTTTCTTTATTACGTGTCGACCGCGCCGTTATCGCCTCAGGTTGGACGAGATGGCGACCAGGTCGCGGCGGGTTTCCTCGGGCAGGTTGCGGTAGGGTTGCATGACCGTGCCGGGGTAGCCGTCGGTGATGACCTGGAGGGACCGTTCGGGTTCCAGGGAGAACCGGCTGAGGTCCGGGGGCGCGGGGTGCAGGGTGAGGCCGAACGGAGAGGGTTGTCCGGTCGCGCCGTGGCAGGTGGCGCAGGTGTTTTTCCAGAGGTCGCGGGCCTGTTGGCCGACCGCGCGCTTGGGCACGGTGGTCGGGCCGAACATGGTGAAGGTGCTGCCCAACTGGTCGAGCAGGGAGTCGATCTTGTCTTTGTCGAACACGGTGAAGTAGGGCATGCCCGAGCCGGGCCATCCGGCCAGGAGGATCTGGCGCACGTAGTCGCGGTCCGCGCGCACGGCGGCGATGTCTTCGGCGCGGATGAGCAGCCGGGTGGCCGCCGGGCCGTCGCCCAGTCCGCCCACGCCGTGGCAGGGCTGGCAGCTCCTGGCGTAGATGGTCGGGCCGTTGTCGTAGACCGTGGCGAGCTTGAGGCGGAAGGTGTCCAGGGCCGGCTTCTGGAATTGGCCGAGGTCGGCGGATTCCCGGGCCAGGGCGGTGCGGGCCTGCCGGTGCAGGGGCATGAGGGTGGCGTCCTGCAGGGACTGGCGGGCGGCAAGCATGGACACGAAGACGACCGGCAGCAGCAGGAGCAGGGCGCGCCCGCCCCGGAGGGAGCCGTCGGTCAGGGTCATGACCGGTGCCGGGCGCAGGGTCCAGGCCATGGCCATGGCCGCCACGGACCCGAGGGTCACGGCAGCCAGCACGGTCCAGTTGAACACGTTGGCCACGGTGAACAGCAGGGGCACGCCGATGGCGACCTGGAAGAGGACGCCGCCGAACAGCCAGGCGCGCAGTCGGGCGCGTTTTTCCGTGTCCTGCCCTGCGGAGAAGAACAGGTGGAAGGCCGCGCCAAAGACGATGGCCGCGCCGAGCACGTGCAGGTAGCGGAAGAGCCAGTGCGGCAGGTAGACGGAGCCGGGCGCCATGACCTTGGCCGCGAAGCCGGTCCACTCGCCGGGCCGTTCCATGAGCGACAGGGCCCCGGTGAAGATGGCCGGGACCGTGAGCAGCGCGCCCAGGCCGATGGCGCCGCTGATAAACGGCAGCCAGGGCCGGGAGAGCATCTTGTGCTCGAACAGCTCAATGGCCAGGAAGGCGAGGATGAGCAGCGGGATGACAGACAGCCAGGTGAAGGCCTGCAGGCCTGTGGCCGTGAAGAAACCCAGGGAGTAGATGACCTGGATGATCAGCAGCGGGCCCACGCCCAGGACCACGGCCAGGCTCTTGAGGCCGAGGTGGGATTTGACCATGCGTTGGTTCCAGCCCATCTCCACCCGGTTGCCGGAGCAGCAGTCGCGCAGAAAGTAGACGAAGCCGAGCATGGCCGTGCCGAGCATGAGCAGGACGAAGAGCAGGTGCAGGCCGAAGGTCACGAAGAGCAGGATGCGCAGCCACATCTCGGGCAGCGGCAGTGCGAGGAAGAGGTCTTTCCAGGGTGCCATCACTTGACCTCCCCTTGGAGTTGCGGCCGTGGCAGGGTGTTTTTGTTGGCCATGGAATAGAGGTAGGTGGACATGGTCAGCCGCTCCTCCTCGGAGCCGTTGAACGGGGTCATGAACGGGACCATGCTCTCGGTGATGGAGGTGATGGCGTTGACGCTCTCCAGGGTCCGGCCCTGCAGGCGCACGGTGATGTCGTTGATGCCGCCGATGGTGTGGCAGACCCCGCAGTTGGCGTCGAACAGGGCGCGGCCCGACTGGGCGGCCGGGGCCTTGTCCGTAGTGGCGTTGACCCAGTCCAGGGTGGCCAGCAGCGGACGGCCCTGCTGCACGGCGGCCTCCTGGCGGACCATGCGCGTCTGGTTGGCGTACATGTAGCCGGGCAGGAGGTAGGGGCCGCGCACGAATTCGCGGACCCGCTCGAACTCGGCGACCATGCCCACGGCCAGGATCAGGGCGGGCAGGAACAGGAGCATGGCGGTCCGGCGTTGCTTGAGCAGCCCGGCGGCCGCGGCCAGTGCCAGGCAGGCCACGGCCACGCCGTTGAGCACGGGCAGCAGGTTCGGCTCCTGGGACCAGACCGAAGTGGCCACCGCGAACTTCCAGTGGGTCAGGTAGGTCTGGGGGATGCGGGAGAAGTAGATCCAGGCGAACACGGCGGTGGAGGCCATGGCCGCGAGCATGACCAGGCCGGTCAGGCGCAGCACCCGGCCGCGATCCCTGGCCGCGCCCTTGAACCGCCAGCCGGTCCAGCCGAGGATGAGCAGCGCGCCCAAAGCGATGCCCGCCGAGATGCGCAGCATGAACTGGGGCACGAAGGTCGGGTTGAAGTAGGCCTGGGTGAAGGTCCCGCCCTGGGGCCAGCCGTCCGGGGTGAGCATGAACCCGAGGATGCCGGAGATGAGCACGGCGGAGCTCAGGGCCACGGCCACGTAGCCCCAGCCGAGCGCCATGAGCAGGCGCGGCCTGCGCTGGGCCAGGCGGTCCCAGAGGAAGTAGTAGATCAGCAGGAGGACGACCTCGGTGGTGAAGGCCCACCACTCGATGAACCACGGCCAGAAGAAGAGGTGGATGAGCGAGCCGATGCCCTCGGGGGCGAGGATGCCGGTGATGAACCAGATGCCCACGCCGGTCACCGCGCCCACCGAGGTGGTCACGATGACCACCGGCTTGAGCAGGGTGCGCGCGGTCTCCTCCCAGAAGCTGCCGTGGCCCGTGGCCCCCAGGTTCTGGAAGATGACGATGAGGATGGTCATGCCGATGGCCACGCCGTGGCTGATGAGCACGTGGAGCACGGCGTCCAGGGCGATGGTCATGCCGTCGCCGAGCACGGGAACGTGGATCAGGGGGAAGGTCATTGCTTGGCCTCCCCGGGGAGCGGGATGACGCGCTCGATCTTGTTCGGATGGGTGGCCACGAACTTCGGGCGCGGTTGCGCCTTGGCGAATGCGGCCACGTCCAGGGCCTGCTCCTGGGTCAGGCTCGGGCTGGACTTGGGCATGAACCGCCAGGCGAAGACCGAGAAGGTCCGGATGCGGTCCATCCCGGCCCCGTCGTTGTAGGCCCCATCGCCCCACAGGGGCGGCGCAATGGGCGTGCCGTGCCCGTCCTCGCCGTGGCAGCGCGAGCAGACGTCCGCGAAGACCTTCTTGCCCGCGGCGGCGTCGGGCTTGTGGTCGTTCTCCAGGTGATGGGCCAGGATCGCCCACGGCGGGTTGGAGTAGATGGGAATGCCCTTGGATATCCATTGGTAATAGACCAGCAGGGACTGCATGATCTGGCTGTCCGGGGCCGGGGCCTTGCCGTTCATGCTGCGCTCGAAACACCCCTGGGTGCGCAGGGCCAGGTCGGCCGTGTACTCGCGGCGGGCCCGGTAGAGCGGATACTTGGCGGCCACGCCCACCAGGGAGATGGTGTCCTTGCTCCGCCCGCCGTCGAAATGGCAGTTGGTGCAGGCCATGTCGTTGCCCACGTACTCAGGCGCGTATTTCTTGGTCTCGGTCATGATCTTGTAGCCGAGCAGGATCATGGGCCGGATCTTTTCGGGCGCGTCTTCGAGGGCCGGCGGGTTGAAGACCGGCTCGAGCGGCGCGGGGGCCTGTGCGGCGGCCGCGCCGGTGCCGGTTCCGACAACGGCCGGAGCGGCCGTGCGCGGCATGGGCGCGGACCACTGGAAGAAGAACACCAGCCACGCGCCGAAGATAAGCAACAATACCAACAGGGTCAGTGAAAAAAAGAGTTTTGCCTGGTTCATGGGTTCTCCGTTTGAGCAGACTGGGACTTCATCGTGACGGGCTCCAACACCGGCGGCCCGAGGGAACGCCGGACCCATCCTATGCGATATTTATGTACTTGTTCAACCGTCAATGCGGGTTTCGTGAAACCGTGCTCCTTCGAACGCGCCGCGTCAACGGCCTCGCGGTCCGCGCACGGCCGCTTTCCGGGCCCAACCTTTTCTGGACATTTTCGAGACTTTTGGTCTACGGATGGGCCAAGGTCGGGGCTGCAATTCGTCAGCGGGAGCGGGAAGCATGTCGCAAGCATCATTCGAGAACATCTGCATATTCCACATCCTGGACGGCCTTCGGGAAGGGCTGTCCCACTTTTCGCCGCCGAGCCGCGTGGCCGTGGTCTACGCCATGGGCCGGGGCGAACCGCCGCGCATCTGCGACCCGCAGGGGCTGCTCGAAGGGCACGAGCCCAAGCTCCAGGACTATTTCCTCTATTCGAGCCGCTGGCGGGGCGAGGACGCCCAGATCGAGAGGCTGCGCATCCTCAGCCAGGAGGAGGTCGGGCTGGACCTGGCCGGGCTGATCACCCTGGGCGCGCGGTCCGATTCCGTGAGCTACCAGATGTGGTTCACCGAGGAGCATCCGGACATGTGTTCGCTCGGCCCCACGCGGAGCTGGCTGGAATACGCGGCCGAGCTGCTCTCCCAGCATTTCGCCATCGGCAACGTCATGGGACTGGACACCGCCGGGTTCATGCTCCAGCACTGCGCGGTCCACGCCATCCGCGACTTCATCGTGGACGAGCGTTCGCGCCTGGGATGGCTGGACACCCATATCCGGGTCTACCCGTTCCTGGACGCGATCCTGGGCGTGTCGGCCACCAAGGAGGAAGGCGCGTCGCCCCGGGGGCGCATCGTGGTGGTGGAGCCCAACCAGCTGGACCAGGTCCGTTTCATCTGCCGCTTCCCGGAAAACGAACAGCCCCAGACCGCGAATTTCAAGCACGTGCGCAAGCTGCTGCAAGCCGTGGAGGACTCGGGCCGGGTCCTGGTCTCCAACGGCACCTCGGTGCTGGGCATCGCCATCGGCCCCATGCCCGGCGCGTACCTGGCGGCCCAGTTTTCGGGCTCCTACGGCTTTTTATGGATCCGCGACCAGCTCGTATGCAGCTTCTCGGACGGGCGCTTCCACTCCTCCAACCTGCGGGCCAACCTGGTCCAGCTGGAGGAGCAGATGCTGGAGTCGGACATGAGCATGGAAAAGCAGAACGCCCTGTTCAAGATCGCCTCGACCATGGTCAACCGGGTGCGCGACCGCAAGCACGGCTGCACCCTGGTGGTGGATATGGCCCGCGAGCCCATGACCATGTCCGGCCAGCACCTGGAGGAACCGCTGGACCTGACCCGGTCCAGCGAGCTCAAGCTGGCCTGCTCCCTGGCCAAGCTGGACGGGGCCGTACACATCGGCCGGGACCTCAAGCTGCACGGCTTCGCCTGCCTCATGGACGGACGCAGCGTGCCCGGCGAGAACCGGGCGCGCGGGGCGCGCTTCAACTCCGCCCTGCGCTTCACGGCCGAGCACCGGGACCTGGTGGTCGTGGTCGTGTCCGCCGACCGCCCCGTGTCCATCATCAAGGACGGGGTGGAGCTGACCGCGCTCTGCCATTTCCAGCACATCTGCGGCTTGCGGCGCCCGCCGCTTTTGGCCGAGTGGGTCATGAGCTAGCCGGTCCGGGCTTCGTGCATGCGCGCCGACTGGATGTCCGACCCCCTGTTCTGGGCCCTGGCCCTGCCCGCCCTGGCCGTGTCCGGGCTGCTCTTCCAGATGGTCCTCTCCCTGTTCAGCTGCTGCGCGGCCTTCAGGTTCCGGGGCCGCTCCGTGCAGCTCAAGTGGTGGATGATCCCGGCCGCTTCGGTTTTGTCCGGGCTGTTGTGGCTCCTGGCCGCGCTGTACGCCGCGTTCCTCGCCTGATCCTTTCATCCTTTGATAATCATTACGGTTGTCGCTGTAACAGAAAATCCTCTCAGATGTAACGCGAGCGTTACGCCGCTGTAACAAATCGGGTCGCCAAAAACGTGCCCGCAGGTAGTCTGCCCCCTTCAATCATACGCATTCGAGCGGCCCGGCGGCGCCGCAAGAGGGGGGATAATGCGACTCAGCGTGAAGATGATTCTGTTCTGCCTGCTGGTGGGGATCGTGCCCTTGGCGGGCATGGCGGGTTACAGTTTGCACAACGCCTCGGTGAGCCTGAAGGAGCAGTCCTTCAGCAAGCTGGTCTCGCTCCAGGAGGCCAAGTCCCATGAACTGGACACCCTGACTGAACTGTGGAACCGGGACATCACCATGTATTCCGAGGCCAAGTACGTGTACAGCGCCCTGGTCCGGCTCCGGGACATCATCTTCTACGCGGCCCAGCCCGGCCAGCCCATGGACCTGGCCAACGAGGACTACGCCCACGCCCTGAAGCGAGTCGATCCGGACTTCACCCCGTGGATCAAGGTGCGCGGCTACGCCGACGCCCTGATCCTGGACGACACCGGGCGCATCGTCTTTTCCGCAGCCAGGGGCAAGGAGCTGGGCGAGGACATCGCCAAAGGGCCGCTGGCCAAGAGCCAGCTCCTTAAC
Source organism: Pseudodesulfovibrio karagichevae (assembly GCF_041414475.1). Lineage (NCBI taxonomy): Bacteria > Pseudomonadati > Thermodesulfobacteriota > Desulfovibrionia > Desulfovibrionales > Desulfovibrionaceae > Pseudodesulfovibrio > Pseudodesulfovibrio karagichevae. The sequence continues at coordinate 26,651 of NZ_JBGLYH010000025.1, read as the reverse complement.
GCCTGGAAGCGGGCCCTCAAGGGCGAGACCGTGTTCGTCGACTTCGCCCCGTACGGGCCGCTGAACGGCCAGCCCTGCGCCTTCATCGCCGCGCCCATCCGGCGCTACGGCGAGGGCATTGAGGGCGTGGCCATGCTGCGCATTCCCATCGAATCCGTGAACACGGTCATGCACACCAGGGCGGGCATGGGCGAGACCGGCGAGGCCTACCTGGTGGGCCCCGACGGGCTCATGCGCTCCGACCTTCACTCCGATCCCGATGGCCACAGCGTCGTCGCCTCCTTCGCCGACCCGCAGACCGGGGCCATGCGCTCCGAGCCCGCCCGGCGGGCCCTGGAGGGCCAGAGCGGCCGCATGGACAGCGTGGACTACCGGGGCCGCGAGGTCCTGGCCGCCTATTCCCCGGTCAAGGTGGGCGACACCTCCTGGGGGCTGGTGGCCAAGATCGATTCGTCCGAGGCCCTGGACCCGGTGCGCAAGCTCAAGGAGGCGGCCATGGTCGTGGGCGGCGGGTCCGTGGCGGGCATCGTCCTGATCACCTTGTTTTTCCTGCGCCTTGTCCTGCTCAAGCCCCTCAAGGAACTGCGCGTCTACGCGGGCCGGGTGGCCGAGGGCGACCTGGCGGCCAAGCCCCAGGGCCGGTTCAAGGGCGAGCTCGGCGAGGTCACCGAGGCCATCGAACGGATGGTCCACAACCTGGGCGAAAAGATGGAGGAGGCCGAGGAGGCCTCGCGCCTGGCCCAGACGCGCGCCGCCGAGGCCGAGGCCGCCGCAGCCCGGGCCGAGGGCGAACGGAGGGCGCGCACGGACGCGGCCCGCGCCCAGCGCGAGGGCATGCTCCAGGCCGCGGGCATGCTCGAGACCGTGGTCTCGGGCATGCGCGAGGCGTCGGCCACGGTGAACCAGGAGTCCGACCGGATCATGGAGGGGGCCAACAGCCTGAGCACCCGCGTGGAGACCACGGCGGCCTCCATGGAGGAGCTGGCCGGGTCCATCCGCGAGGTGGCCGAGAACGCCGAGACCGCGTCCCGCGACGCGGGCAACGCCCGGCAGCGCGCCCAGGAGGGATCCGAGGTGGTCCGGCGCACCGTGGAATCCATCGGTGACGTGCACACCATCACCGAGCAGCTGCGCGAGCAGGTCGCCAACCTCGGGGCCAAGGCCGACTCCATCGGCAAGGTCATGAACGTCATTTCCGACATTGCGGACCAGACCAACCTGTTGGCCCTGAACGCGGCCATCGAGGCGGCCCGCGCGGGCGAGGCCGGGCGAGGCTTCGCCGTGGTCGCGGACGAGGTCCGCAAGCTGGCCGAGAAGACCATGGACGCCACCCGCGAGGTGGGCGGGTCCATCGCGGCCATCCAGACCGACGTGCGCGAGAACATCAAGGGCATGGACCAGGCCGCCGACCAGGTGGATGTGGCCAACCGGCTGGCCGGGGAATCGGGCCAGGCCCTGAACGAGATCATGGAATTCTTCGAGACCGTCACCCGCCAGGTGGAGGCCATCGCGGCGGCGTCCACCCAGCAGTCCCACACGGGCGAGGAGATCAACCGGGCCGTGAGCGAGGTGGACGCCGTGTCCACCCAGACCGCCGAGGCCGTGTCCCAGACCGGCGGGGCCATCGGCGAGCTGACCGGCCAGATCGAGACCCTGTCCAAGCTCTACGGGCTGTTCATGCTCCTGGGCGAGGGCGTGGTCCAGAAGCAGGTGGAGTCCCTGGCCAAGGCCCCGGACCTGATCAACGGCAATGCGGCCAGACAGCTCAACCTGCTCACGCGGGTGGTCCGGGACAACCCCAGCCTGGAGATGGCCTGGATCATCGACCCGCGCGGCGTGCAGGTCACGGAGTTCGCCATGGCCCACGGCAAGGCGGACGCGTCCCGGGGCGGGCCGGGCACCAGCTGGGCCGACCGCGACTGGTTCCGCGAGCCCGTGCGAACGGGTGAGAGTTTCATCTCGAATATTTATTATTCCAAGGTGATCGACGACTACTGCCTGACAGTGGCCACGCCGGTGAAGAACCGCGAGGGGAGCCTCGTGTCCGTCCTGGCCGTGGATGTCCGCCACGCGGGCTAGGCGACACGGACCCGTCGGCCAATCGCCACGAACCGGTCAAGAACCGATCGCGGCCGGGGACTAGTCTTCCCACTGAACCCCGCGCCGCAGGCGCAAAATGGGGTGCAGGGGTGTGAGTCCCTGCCCGCCGACCAATCCGCAGAACAGCGAATTGGGACGCTGCGGTCTTACCGCAACGCCCCGAAGGGGCGAGTCCCATGGAGGGGGCGAATCAAGGGGAAATCACCTGACAATGCCGCACAGCGGCCTTCCCTCCCCGATTTCCTCTCCGGAAAATCAACGCGGGAGAGCGAACATGATCTGGTTCCAGGACAAGACCTATACGCATGAATTCTTTGCCGCCGGGTTGAGCGATCTGTGCCGGTTGGCCCGGACGACCAAGCGCGGCATGACCGCGGTGGCGGGCTTCGCGTTGCTGGCCATGGCCGTGGCCCAGGCGTCCGTCATCTACGCCCTGTAGCGGCGGCGCAGGAGCACGATCAGGGCGGCCGCTGTGGCCAGTCCGAAGGCCCAGGCCAGGCCCGTGACCGGCAGGATCGGGCGTTCCTCCACCTTTCCGGCGGGCGGGTTGATCAACTCGGCCTTGTCCGGCGCCTTGAGCCCGTACCGGGCCAGGGCCGTGCCGTCGAAGCGCAGCACCGGTTTGGTGGGCGTGGGCAGCATCTCGCGCACGTCCTCGCCCCCAAGGATACGGAGGGCCACTCGGGCCGCGTCCGCCCCCACGTTCTTGGCCGGAATCATCCACCCCCCGACCGCCCCGGACCCGAAGACCGCGTCGCTGGCCAGATAGACCGGCGAGGCCGCGCGTTCCCGGATCAGGGTGGCCAGCTCCTCGTCCGAGACGGGGTTGCCGTCCCGGTCCTCGGAAAACCCCAGGAACAGGACCGCGCCCGTGGAGGGCACGCTGGCCAGGGTGTCGCCCAGACCGTGGAGATCGAGCCCCCGGTCGTCGCCCGCCTCGAAGCCGGGAAACATGATCTGCGCCCGGTCGAGGTAGGGGCGCATGGCCTGGTTGACCCGTTCCATGAGCCGGGCCGAGCCGGGCGAACGGTCGGTTATGGCCACCACCAGCCGGGTGTCGGGCCGCATGGCGAAGATGAGGTCCACGTTCTCGCGCACGGCGCTGGTCGTGGACAACCCCGTGCAGTTGCCGCACTCGGCCAGCTCGGCGGGGTCGGGCCGGGCCATGGCGCAGAAGATCAGCGGCGCGTCCGGAAACAGGTTGGCATACTTGCGGGCAAAGGCGAAGGCCACGGGCCCCTCGGCGACCACCGCCTCGGGCGCGTCCCCGGCCAGGGCCTCAGACAGTTGCCTGTAGACGTCGTCGTAGGCGTCCTCGTCCGTGCCGTTCGCCTTGAGAAAGGCCTGACGCACGGAGGCCGCGCTGCCGAGCCCCTCGATGAGGCCCGAGGCCAGCCGCTGGTTCCAGGGCGTGGGACCGGACCCGGAATGGAGCAGGAGGACCTCGGCGGCCAGGACCGGTCCGCAGAGGGACAGTACCCAGGCCAGGGCGAATACGGGGACTAATCGGAAGTGTGTAACACGTTCTTTTAACAAATGATTCTCCATCGGCGGTTGTCGATAACCGTCGATGTGGAGCCGCTATTTCGGGGCCGTGCAGACCCGGTTGCGGCCCGAGTTCTTGGCCTGGTACAGGGCGGCGTCCGCAGCCCCGATCAGCTCCCCGGCGGACCAGCCGACCTTCAGGCGCGCCACGCCCACGGACACGGTGAAGTTGATGGGCGTGTCCGCCAGCTGGCCGTTGGTCCGGACGCGAAAGTCGTAGTTCTCCACGTCGGCCCGCAGGGCCTCGGCCTTGACCGCCGCCCGGTTCAGGTCCATGTCCTGCATGACCACGATCAGTTCCTCGCCGCCGTAGCGGGCCGCGAAGCCGTCGTACTGGATGGCGTGGGTGGTGACTATCCCGGCCAGGGCGCGGAGCACGTCGTCGCCCGCCTGGTGGCCGTAGGTGTCGTTGACGTTCTTGAAGTGGTCCACGTCGATCATCATCAGGGACAGGGGCGTGCCCGAGCGGGCGAACTCCTCCACCGCCGCCTTGAGGTGGGCCTCCAGGGAGCGGCGGTTGTGCAGTTCGGTGAGCAGGGGGTCGAAGTCGGCGGTCATGCGGAAATGCTCGGCCTTGGCGTTGAGCAGCCGCGCCTCCTCCCGGAACTCCTCTATGAGCTCCTGGAACATGCCGCGCACCCGGGACAGGATGTGGGATTTCTGGCTGCCCTCCTGGATGACCCCCACGGTCTCCTCCTGGAAGGTGTTCAGGCGGTGGTCCTGGCGCTCGTTGGCTCCGTGCATGGTCCCGATCATCTCGTTCATCTCGCTGATGAGCAGACCGGCCGTGCGCTTCTCCTGGGTCAGGGCCTCCTCCATCTCCAGGGCCCCGATGGTCTGCAGCAGATACCCGTCGAGCAGGGCCAGGACCGTCTCCAGCCGCTCCTCGGAGAAGTCGTTCTCCATGAGATGCTCGCAGACCTCGAACTGGATCTCGGATTTCTTGTCGTCGGAATAGATGGTCAGTCTGGGAAGCAGGTTGCGGACGAACAGGATGACGGCCATCCAGTCCCCCTCGCGGGGGTTGTCGTTCGCATGCAGGCTTCTGTAGAAGCGGTCGATCTCGTTGGCAGTTTTGGACATCGTGGAGGTTTCCCGGTGTGATGGACTCTGGAAATACCCGGACTTGCCGTTGTTCGGGTAAAAGCGCCGCCTTTCCGGTTTGATAGCACCGGTTGACGACCTGATTCAAGAGGAAAGGGGTAGGGATGGGCATAAAAAAGTGCGCCTTGCCGGGTTTCCCGGCGGGCATCAGGGCCAGACATTTCAAAATTGCATTTTATGACGGCCTGGTGCGTGGTTCTTTTGGCGCACGGTGCTCTTTCTGTGAGCGGGGCGACTCCATTCGCCACATGTGTTTTCGAAGAAATCGGTGTCTATTTCCTCCCATCCTCCGTCTGCGTCCTTTCATAAGCCTCTTTCGAGGTCCCCTGCCGTTGATTAAAATATACGCCCCCACGAAATCGTGCGCAAGGGTGCGGGCCGCAGAAACCGTCACGTTGAACGCAACCTTCGGTCAGGCCTGGAGATAAAAATGCTTTTTTTTCGGAAGGGGGTCCGGGTCACCGGGCAGAGACAGACAAAAAAGAGAAGGTCCAATTATGACAATATATTGTGCCCGTGAACAAAAGGCAAGCACAAAGACGGACAGGCCCGTTTTCAGGCCTGCCCGAACCGTTTTCGCGGAGGGAAATTCCGAGCCTAGTCGTCTTCGAAGGGATCGCTGATCAGGTCCAGGACCTTGGCGTGGTCCAGGCGGTGCGCGTCCGACCCCTGAGCGGCCAGGTCGAGGCTCAGCGGGCCCAGGCTCTGCTCGGCCTCGGCCGCTTCGCGACGGCCCAGGTTCCGTGTCACGGCCGCCATGGCGTCATCCAGGCCTTCTGCGGCCCGGGCTTTGAGTTGCTCTATGCGTTCACGGGCGGCTCCGACAACGTCGGTCCGGGTCGAAACAGGTTGGATAGCAGGCATTTTCGTCTCCTTCTTGTTGGCTGCCACAACAAAAAGCAAAACCCGTGCTCCAATAAAAATATCCTTTTATCCCGAATTGTTGGATGTCGTCGTATCGCGCGAAGCGGCAGGTTTTGCCGCCCACTGGACCGGGACCAGGAACAGGGTCAGGACAATGAGCCCGAAAAACAGGCCGTAGGCCACCCCGAACCAGACCGGGTCGAAATAGTGAAAGAGCACGCGCCCCAGCCAGTACCCCACGAAGGAGGCAGGCGCATCGCCGCCCTCGCCCGCCGCGCGCCGCAGGGCCGCCTCCCAGACGGTCAGGGGGCAGAGTTTCCCGGCCACGGTCTCGGCCAGAACAACGCCCATCAGCCCCGCATGGGACCAGCGGAACCACGGGTTGCGCACGAACCGCCAACCGGCCGCCGCACCGATCCAGATGACCGGCAATCCCAAAGCGAGAAAGGCTGCAATGCCGAAGTGGACGACCAGGACCGCATCCGCCCAGAAGGCCGGGGTCCCGTCCGTCACCCGCACCGCCCCGGCAGGCCGCGCAGGAACCGGCGCAGCCCCTCGGCGTATCCCGAAGTGGTCATGAACCCGCAGTTGTGGTCGCCGGACAGGGCCCAGAACAGCTTGGGGCCGGCATACCCCTCGTACAGCGTCCGCCCCATGGCATAGGGCACCAGGTCGTCCTCCGGGCTGTGCAGGAACAGGACGGGCACCCGTACCCCGCGCAGCGCGCGCACGCTGTCGTACCGGTGCCGCACCAGCCAGCGGACCGGCAGCCACGGATAGCGCGCCGCGCCCATGTCCGTGACCGACGTGAACGTGGACTCCATGATCAGCCCGCCCGGGTCCGTGCCCGCCTCCACCAGATCGGCGGCCAGCCGCGCTGCCACGCCCCCGCCCAGGCTGCGCCCGAACAGGACCACCCGTCCCGGCTCGATGCCCTTCTCGCCCACCAGCCAGTCCCAGACCGCCCGAGCGTCGCCGCGCGTGGCCTTCTCCGATGGCCGCCCTTTGCTGCGCCCGTAGCCCGAATAGTCGAAGGACAGCACCGACAGCCCGAGATCGTGAAATATCCTGTACGTCTCCATCAGATAGGAGACGTTGCCCCCGTTGCCGTGGCACAACAGCAACACCCGGTCCGCCCCCTCGCACGGCAGCCACCAGCCGTGAATGCGCGTGCCCTGCCCGGTGGTCAGCCACACGTCCTCATACGCAAGCCCCGCCTGGTCCGGAGTCCCGGCCAGCTCCCGCCTCGGGCAATAGACCAGCCCGCGCTGGGTGATGAACACCCAGGCCGCCAGGGCCGCGTACACCACGCCCGCGCCGCCCGCTATCTTCAATACCGTCCACATATCCGGACCATACACCCGGCCGCCCGGTTTTGCACCCTTTCCATTTCCCGCCCCTTGTTCTATTTTGCCCCCATGGATATCGCAGGCATCATCCTGGCCGGGGGGCTCGGCACCCGCATGGGCCACGTCAAGAAGGCGTTCCTGACCATCAACGGCCAGACCATCCTCGACCGCCTCATCAACGTCTACCGCCCCCTGTTCCCCGAGATCCTGATCGCCGCGCGCAACAAAAACGACTACAAGGCGTATGACTATCCGGTCGCCGAAGACCGGTTCGAGGCCCGCTCGTCCCTGACCGGCATCCACGCGGGCCTGAGCGCCATGCGCGCCCCGCATGGGTTCATGGCCGCCTGCGACGGCCCGTTCCTCCAGCCCGGCCTGGTCCGGGCGCTCCTCGATCAGGCCGACCCGGCGTACGACGTCATCATCCCCCTCAAAGAGGACGGCTACGTCGAACCCCTCTGCGCCATCTACTCCAAGCGCTGCATCCCCCCCATCGAGGCCCAACTCGAACAGGAAAACTACCGCATCATCGGCTTCTTCGACCAGGTCCGCGTCAAGGAAGTCCCGGTCTCCCTGCTCCAACAAGGCGACCCCCACCACGTCTCCTTCTTCAACGTCAATTCCCCGGACGACCTCCGCCAGGCCGAACACCTGGCCACCGAACTCGGCATCTAGGCCGGGGGAAGAATGCCTCCGGCGGCTGGGGCGCTGCCCCAGACCCCGCCAGGGAACCTTTTGGAAAAAGGTTCCCTGGACCCTCCCAAACTTTTTGTGTGCCTTCGGCAGGGGCGTGCGGACGCGGGGTGGTGGATTGTTGCGCGGCTGGGCGGTGTCCCGAAGTGTTCGCGCCGGACGTCCATGGGCCTCGGAGGGCCGCCCGGCGCGAACCCTTCGGGACGGTAACCAACGCCGCAGGCAGGATGCCGGACGCGGCGAATCGGTATTACGGCGTTTTCGGACGACGCCGAAGAGGTGTTCTTAACGGGTCTTCTCCTTCCCCAAAGAAAACCCCGCGATTTCGGATGGAAAAAACGGCGTGCCCCTTCACGAGAAGAGGCACGCCGTCCCACCCGTTTTTTCTATCCGAAATCGCCAACCGGCACGGCGGAAGGCGTCCCCGTCTCGTCCTTCCGTCGCCGCACGACTCTCGCGAAGCGACACAAGAAGTTTAGGAGAGTCCAGAGAACCCTTTTCAAAGGGTTCTTTGGCAGGTCCAGGACAGCGTCCTGGTCTCCCCGAAGGGGCCGCCGGAGGCTTCCCCTCACTCACCTTTCCGTTACAGCGCAATCCCCACAGCTCTACAAGGCGAGGCTTCGCCGTCGGCTATTTTCAGGGGCAGGCAGCAGAAGATGAAGCTTTCGCTGGGCAGGTCGCCGAGGTGGGTGAGGTTTTCGACGATGGCGAGGCCGTGGTCGAAGAGGATGCGGTGTGCGGGCAGGTCATGGGAATCCACGGGGTCGGGCGACGGGGTATCGAGGCCGACGCCCTTGAGGCCGAGTCCGGCCAGGAAGCGGGCGGCGGTCGGGGTCAGGGTGGGGAAATCCCGGTAGTAACGGTCGGTATCCCAGTACTGGTCCCAACCGGTGCGCAGCAGGGCGAAGTCCAGGCTGTCGATGTCGGCCAGGGCGGCGAGATCAGGCTGGTCGATGAACGGGGTGGTCAGCGCCGTGAGGTCGAGGACCGCGCCCCAGCCGGTGAAGTTGTCCGGGCCGAGCCCGTCCAGGGCGGGCGCTTCGACGAACAGGTGCGCGGCCGCGTCCACGTGCGTCCCGATGTGGGTGGACAGGGTCAGGGCCGTCTCGGCGAACCCGTGTTTCTTGATGAAATGGGTACGGCGAACAAAGGGCGCCTCGTCGCCCGGATAGACCGGCATGCCGGTGCGGATGGTATGGCTGAGATCAATGGTCTGCATGGCTTCCCTCCGTCAGATATTGTACATGCTCAGGTTGGGCCGCTTGACGAGTTGCAGGTCAGGTTGGATGTGCTTTTGTATTACCTCCCGTATTTCATCCATGTTCCTGGCCTTGAGAAACCAGGATTGCAGGGAGTGCCCGAACAGGAAGTTGGCCGCGAAATAGATGGTGAACAACCGGTAGCGCTTGAGCGCGCGCACCGGGTCGAAGTGGCGGTCCAGGGCGTCGGCCAGGCGCAGGGCGTAGCCGCGGAAGCAGGTCTCGGGCGGGGTGTAGGGAGAGGTCCATTCGGCGAACAGCCAGGGACGGGCGATGGCCATGCGGCCCACCGAGACCCCGGCGCAGTTTGTCGTTTCGAGCATGTCGAGGCAGTCGGCGGGGGTGACCACGTCGCCGTTGCCGAAGACCGGGATGGAGACCGCGTCCGCCACGGCCTTGATGTGGCTGCGGACCGGCGGCCGGGTGCGCTTGTCCGGGGCCATGCGCGGGTGGAAGACCAGGCAGTCCGCGCCCGCGTCCTCGAACCGGCGGGCGAGTTGCACGGCGGGCTCGATGTCCGGGGTCCAGCCGGTGCGGAACTTGATGAACAGGGGGATGGAGATGGCCTTGCGCACGGCTTCGACCACGCGCACGGCCTGGTCCGGGTCCTTGAGCAGGGCCGCGCCCGCGTTCTTCTTGACGATGCCGGAGACCGAGCAGCCCATGTTGATGTCGAAGCCGAAGAAGCCGCAGTCCTGCACGCGCCGGGCGGCCGGGACCATCTGCTCCGGGGTGGCCCCCGCCACCTGGCAGACCAGGCGGGGCAGCTCGGCCTCGCGCCAGCGGAAGACCGGCGAGACCAGCGGGCTCTCGGTGGGCACGCTCTTGGCCCCGCACATCTCGGTGAACATCAGCCCGCACCCGCCGTAGCCGTCGAGCACCTCGCGGAAGGCCACGTTGCCGAGCCCAGCCAGGGGCGCAAGCCAGAGGCGGTTGGCCACGGTCTTGGAGCCGATGGTCAGCGGTTGGTCGAGGCGGGCGGCCAGGGCCTGCCTGCGGGTGTCGTCGAGCGGTTGCATACCGGCCGAATCTGCCCGGATTTGAATCCCTGTCAAGTTGCTTTTTTATACCTCTCGACTGTTTTTCCCTGACATTCTTCAACGAAACCGGGGTTTGCGAAAAACCCATGCTAGGTTTTGCGCACCCGGCCCGGAGGTCTTGCACGCGGCCCGGGGACGGAGGCGAACGGTTCGCCTTCCGGCCCCGGACACCCGCCAGGCGGACGCAGTTCGGATACCCGGCCTGTCACAACCGCAACGGACAAGGAGAAACCGATGTCCACGACTGTCAGCAATGCCTTTGTCTCCCAGTATGTCGAGATGGTCCACCAGGCCTATCAGGCCCAGGGCTCCAAGATGCGCCAGACCGTCCGCCTCCAGACCGAGGTGGAGGGCTCCAAGTGCATCTTCCAGAAGGTCGGCAAGGGCGCGGCCGGGAAGAAGACCCGCCACGGCAACGTGCCGCTCATGAACCTCAACCATTCCAACGTGTCCTGCACCCTGTCCGACTGGTACGCCGCCGAGTACATCGACAAGCTCGACGAGCTCAAGGACAAGAGCGACGAGAAACAGGTGGCCGCCAACGCCGGCGCCTGGGCGCTCGGCCGCAAGATCGACGAGTTGATCATCACCAAGCTCGAAGGGGCCACCAACGTGGTCGCCGAGGCGGCCACCGGCCTGACCAAGGACAAGATCCTCCAGGCCTTCGGCACCCTGAACGCCAACGACGTGCCGGATGACGGCCACCGCTTCGCCGTGGTCGGCCCGCACCAGTGGAACGAGCTCCTGAACATCCAGGAGTTCAAGTCCAGCGACTACGCGGGCGAGCAGTACGCCTGGCTCAAGGGCACCGAGTCCCGCACCTGGCTGGGCATCACCTGGATGTTCCACACCGGCCTGCCGCTGGACGAGGCGGGCATGCGCAAGTGCTACATCTACCACCGCAACGCCGCGGGCCTGGCCGAGGGCCAGAAGGTCCAGGCGTTCGTGGACTGGGTGCCGGAAAAGGCCGCCCACCTGGTGGACCATATGCTCTCGGCCGGGGCCTGCCTCATCGACCCGGACGGCGTGGTCCAGATCCAGTGCGACGACGACGCCGCCATCGCCTAGGACCGCAACCGACCACAACCAACCGTAAAAGGAGAAACACACCATGGCATACACCAGCGAAGACATGCGGCTCATGGGCGGCGTCCCCGGCCAGCAGCTGTTCATCTACCGCACCGAGGACGACGCGGCCACCGTGTCCGGGCCGGGTTACTTCGACCAGGCGACCGAGGACTACAACCTGGAGACCGGCGACATCGTCATCGCCTGTACCGGCGCCAACTACGCCGCCGCCATCGACCTGATGGTCGCAGCCAACACGGACGGCGCGGTCACCGTGATCACCGCCTAGCGGACAAACAGAGGAGATTGACGTTGGGGGGCATTCACTCCCCCGCCACGGGCCTCCTTCGGGAGGCCCTTTTCAGGCTGTCGGGAAACGGCCATCTGCGTCGTTAAGTGAATTGTAGGCGAATCCTGGAGCCGAACAAGATCTTACGCCCCAGGTGTGCTGCGAAAAATCCAGACCCTCGCGTATGCCCAATACGCTTCGGTCCTGGATTTTTCTTGCGCCTAGCGTCTGACCATTTCCCGACAGCCTGAATGTCGTTTTACTATCAACGGACGGAAGAGGACAATCGATATGAACGACCTGTTGAAAAGCGATGCATTTACCCGTACAAGAGTGGACAGGTTCACCGGCGAACCCCGTCGGCAGTGGCTCGAATATGCGGACGGCGTGATGGAGCCGGTCCGCAAGGAGGGCAGCCTGGCCAAGAAGTCCCACGGCAACAAACGGTCCCTGGACTGGTGGACCGTGGAAAAGCCGCTCGACTGGGACCCCGCCGAGGAGGGGAGAAAGGTCTCCCTGAATCACGACTACGGCCGACCGGAACCGTTTGTGGACCAGCCGCCGAACGCACCGAGGGCCCGGCCCCGCACCCTGCTCGCCATGGGCGCGCAGGCCGCAAAGGAGGCCGGGGTGGGCACGGCGCAGAGCGCTCCCCAGGCTGCCGAAGACCTGAAACAGTGGGAGCGCGACCGGGGGATCGACCCGAACCGGAGTTCGGATGATGCCAAGCGGCCGCCGTCCTCGTCCAGGGATGCGGCGGCGATGGATAAAGCTATACGGGGGCGGGACGCAAAAGAGTCCGCGGATTGGATGAACAGGATAAGGAACAATCCTCCCTGGGCGGACAAGGAGAAGACCCCGGCGCAGAAGGTGCAAGGCGTGACCCATCCGCTTGGAGAATCGGTGGGTAATGAAATGATGAGTGAATTTATGAAAAATAGTGGCAGTAAGATCCTTAGGATCCTCGGACGAATGGAAAAGGTCGGCCCTCTGATGGATGTATTAACATCGCCGGAGGATGCTTGGTAATGAAGAAATTGACCAGGAATCTGCTCCGGCACTATGTGGTGGACACGCTGGTGGCGATCGTTCTTGCCGTCGCGGTGTACGTATATTCGAAGTCCTGGGAATTCGCGGTGCTTGTGTGCCTGCTGGTTATTGCCGGGTCATTACGCGACTCCATCAGCACCTACTTCGGCTTGCGCCGCAACCCCGAATACCAGAAGGACGTGAAGGACAAGAGTTGAAACAAGGGATGCCTCCGGGCGTCCCTTGTCCATTTGACCCCAAGGGCCACCCATGTACAACATCGCTCTGAATGTCTGCACGCTTGCCATCCTGGCCTTGTTCTCGAATCATGTTCGCGAAACCGTGGTGCAGGGGCAAAGCGTGGCTCTTGCCGTAGCCTTTACGGTGCTGCTCTCGTTGGAATTGCCCATTTGCCTGTTGTCTTTTCGGACGAAGCGGGCGGTCTTCGGCAGGGCGCTCGGCGGGCTGCTCGTCCTCCACATCCTTTATCCCGCGTATCTGGTCGTGTCCTTGGCCTTTGTATCGCCGGAATCGCTCTCAACCCCGTATGGCGCGGGCATGCTCCTCTTCGTGCTCGTCGTGTTCGCCGATGCGGCGGGCCTTGTCCGGCCGGGGCGCGGCGGAGCGACGGCCACCGTCGATGGGTGGGCATGGTATTGCGCGCTGTTTCTCCTGACCTATACGCCCCTGGTCAACCTGACCGCCTTCCCGTCCCATGACGCCGCCGGGCTGGCCAACGACTATGCCTGGTTCCTCTATTTCGTTCTCGCCCTGTTCCTGGCCTCGTTGTTGCGGAGCAAAGTGCTCGCCGCCGTCGCTCCCGCCATCGCGCTCTTCTCGGCGGTGTATCTGGCGACGCATTTCCTCGGTGCTCCCTACCAAGGCCGCTTTATTCCCGTGCTCTTGGGGGCGCACGGCGCATATGTCGTCTTGTTCGCCGCCGTTTGGTTCGCCAAGCGGAGGGCGGGAAGACCGCACGATGAGCCCCCTCTTGCGCAGGCAGATTAGTCGAAATCCGGCCGGAATGGACGGGATATGAAGAGGGATGGTTGAGGAATGGGGACAAAGATCGTTGTGGATGATGATCGATAGACACGGGCCAGGGAACTCCGGGCCGATACTGGATATCTCGACAACTTCCGAGGATGCTTGGTAATGAAAAGACTTACTAGAATACTGTTGGTGACCTATGGCCTTGGGCTGATTGTCGGCCCGTTGGCCGGAATGCTGACATATTTCTATACCGCCTCTTGGGAGTTGGGAGCGGCTGTCGGGATCGTTCTCTTCGCCGGTTTTGTCAAGAACGCAAGCAGCTCCTATTTTGCCTATCGGGGAAACCCCGAGTATCAAAAGGACGTGAAGGACAAGAGTTGAAGCAAGGGATGCCTCCGGGCGTCCCCTGTTTTTTCCTGCCGTCTTTTCGGTCCCGGCCTAGAACGCCAGCTTCATGCCCGAGCCCACCTCCCGGACCGGGCACTTGGCGGCCAGACCGATCTTGGCGGCCAGGTCCGTGCAGTGGCAGCACCACAGCCCTTCCAGGTCGAGCGCGGCCAGGTAGTCCGCCGTGGGGTCGAGCCGCTCGGGCCGGGCCTTTTGCAGGTGGAACCCGCCGAGCACCGCGCGGACGTTGTCCACGCCCGTCACCCGTTTCGCCTGCTCCACGGTGTTGCAGATGCCCGTATGGGCGCAGCCCGCGATGACCACCAGCCCCGTGTCCGAGACGTACGCCAGCGCCGTGTCGTCCGGAATGTCGTCCGGCACAAACGCGCCGCCCTCCAGCCGCTCGCCCAGGGGCGCGGGCTTCTCGAAATCCGTGACCCGCTCGATCTCGCCCAGAGCGACCAGGGAGTCGGTCAGCCAGACGGGCTCGGCCGTGAGTTGCAAATCGAAATAGCTGGCCAGCTTGTCCTCGGCCACCAGGGAGCCGAACTCGGGGATGCCCCGATGCCGCTTGGTGCCGAGCGCCTTGGGATGGGCGATCAGCCCCGCCTGGGTGCGGTCCTCGCACGCCGTCATGTCGTAGTGCCGCAGCAGCATGCCCAGCCCCCAGGTGTGGTCCGAGTGGCCGTGGGACAGGGCGATCCAGTCCAGGTGGTCCATGTCCACGCCCAGGCACCGGGCGTTGGCCAGGAACGCGTCCGAATAGCCGGTGTCGAACAGCACGCGCTTTCCGTCCGCTTCGAGGAGCATGGACAGCCCGGCCTCTGCCAGGAAGCGGCTGCCCACCAGGGCGTTGTTGTCCACGAGAAAGGTCAGTTCCATGAGGGGCCTCCGGGGTTGCGGTCTACTGGCAGGACACGGGAAAAGAGTCTATGCTCAATCCATGCTTCGCCGCAACTCCCTTTTCCCCCGCGCTTTTTTCGTGGCTTGCCTGCTGGCCTACGTCTGTCTTTCGCCCGCTTTCGCCGGGGCCGAGGGGTTGGACGCCCGCTTCCTGCGCGCCCTGGACGGCGACTCCCTGCGCGTGGACCACGCGGGCGACACCCTGGAAGTCCGCCTCATCGGCGTGGACGCCCCGGAATACAAGCAGGAATACAGCCGCAAGGCCAAGGACTTCTCCCGGAGCTTCTGCCAGGGCAAGACTGTGCATCTGGAGTTCGACAGGGACCGCCGCGACCGCTACGGCCGCACCCTGGCCTACGTCTACGCGGACGGCCGCATGCTCAACGAGGAACTAGTGCGCGCCGGGCTGGCCATCCCCATCCGGATCAAGCCGAACACCCGCCACTACGACCTCATCAAACAGGCCGAAGCAGAGGCGCGCCGGGAAAAGCGCGGTTTCTGGATCAAGGGCGGCCTGGACATGACACCGGGCCAGTGGCGCAGGACCCACCCCAGGAAGTAGTTACGCCCGCGCCGCGGTCAGCACGTCGGCCATCTCGCGGATCACGCCGCAACCGCCCTTGGCGTCGGTGACGTAGTCGGCCAGGGCCAGGATGGACGGGTGGGCGTCGGCGGGCGCGGCCTTGAACCCGGCCAGCCCCATGGCGCCGGAATCGTTAATGTCGTTGCCGATGAAAAGGATCTCGCCCACGGACATCTGATACTTCTCCGCCAGCCGGAGCAGGGCCGAACCCTTGTCGTGGATGCCGTGCAACGCCTCCAGCCCGATCTTGTCCGCCCGTGCCTTGACCACGGGGTTGGCCTCGGTGGACAGGATCACCTGCCGGATGCCCAGCCGCTGGATGAGCCCTATGCCCAGCCCGTCGCTGCGGTTGGCCCGGACCGACTCGCGCCCGTCCTGGTCGGTCAGCACCTGGTTGTCCGTCATCACCCCGTCAAAGTCGTAGACCACCATGCGGATGCGTTCCGCGCCCGGCAGCCCGCGCCCGGCCAGGGCCAGCATCTCGCCGTCCGGCCCCAGATACAACGGCGCGTCGCCCATCAGCTTCTCGGCCCGGCCCCCGCCGTTGTCCAGAATGGCGTCCACGGCCCGGCCCACGTCCGGCACCTCGATGGTCACGATCACACACCCCCCGGCCGTGGTCCCCGGTCCCTCCACCAGCCGCAGCGACTGGCCGTACGGACCGACCAAAAGCCCGTCCCAGGCCAGGTCGAATCCCAACGCCGCCTTGTAGAAGCGCGCGGATTTGTCAATGTTTCGAACCAACACGGTGACAGGCGGAAATGTGGCCATCTCGACTCCTTGACGTAGCGATTTGCCATGTAACCTACCTTGCCCGGCCCAACCGCGCAACATTCGGGGGAAAGAGGCCTCCGGCGGCTGGGGCGCTGCCCCAGACCCCGCCAGGGAACCTTTTGGGAAAAGGTTCCCTGGACCCTCCAAAACTTTTTGTGTGCCTTCGGCAGGGGCGTGCGGGCGCGGGGATGGCGGAGTGTTGCGCGTGGGGGGGGAGTAGCTTGGCCGGGCGGTGTCCCTAAGTGTTCGCGCCGGACGTCCACGGGCCTCGGAGGGCCGTCCGGCGCGAACACTTAGGGACGGTAGCCAACGCCGCTGGTGGGGCAGGCGGAACTCGGAAAATGGGTTTTGCGGCGTTTTCGAACGGCGGCGAAGAGCCCTTTTTTACCGAAGCCCCCTTTCTTAAAAGAAAAACCTGCGATTTCGGGCAGAAAAAACGGCGTGCTTCCTCTGCAAAGAAGCACGCCGTTCCACCCGTTTTTTCTGCCCGAAATCGCCAACCGGTACGGCGGAAGGCGTCCTGTCCCAGCCTTTCGGCGCCGCACGCCCTTGAGCGAAGCGAACACGGGATTCTTAAGGCCCTCGGCCTTAAGCGGGTCCAGGGCAGGGCCCTGGCCGCCGGAGGCGCCTGCCCGGCGAGGGCACTCCCCGGAGGGGCCGCCGGAGGCATCACCCGTCATCCATCCTCGGCCCTTGCCTCGACTTCCGCTTCCCGTGTAGTGCGGACCGAAACCAGGAGGCAGGCGTGAGCGAGACGAGCGCGGACAAGGCGGCGGAGTTGGCCGGGGTAATCCGGCAGTTGGCGGCGCATTACGGGTTGTGGCTGGCCGAGAGCGTGCACCAGCTCGGGCTGGACGCGGCGTTGACCGCCGAGGGCGAGGCCGGGGACCGGTTGGAGTCTATCTTGCGGGGCAAACTGGAGCGGGCGCTGGGCAGGGAGTCGGGCGGGCTGCTGGCCGACGTGGCCCCGGAGGTGCTGGACGATGCGGCCCAGGCGTTGCGCACGGGCTGGCTGGCTGCGGACGGGGTTTGGTTCCAGGCCGTTGAGCGCATGGCGGGCATGGACGCGGCCAAGCGGGTCAACGACACCTGCTGGGCCCGGTTCGCGCCGCTGGAGGCCCGGCGGGTCAAGGCCCTGCTCAAACTGCCGGAGAGCGGGGGCATCGGTGCGCTCAAGGCCGGGCTGGCGGCGCGCATGTACGGGCAGCTCAATGAATGGGAGTTCGTCGAGGAGACGGAGGACTCCATTGTTTTCCGCATGACCGACTGCCGGGTGCAGACCGCTCGCAAGCGGCGGGGGCTGGCGGATTATCCGTGCAAATCCGGCGGCACCACCGAGTACACCGGGTTCGCGCGCGAGATCGATTCCCGGCTGCGCTGCGAGTGCGTGGGCTGCCCGCCGGACCCGCATCCCGAGGAATGGGCCTGCGCCTGGCGCTTCACCCTGGTCGAGGAGTAGCCGGTCCGGCCGGGTTCGTCATCGGGCGGGGCGATTCCCCCTTTGAAACTTCCGATGGCGGGAGAGGTGGAGCCGCTTTTCACCCGCACGGATTTCGGGTACTCACCAAACCATGCCGGAACTGCCTGAAGTGGAAGTCATTGCGCGCGGGTTGGACGCGTCGGTAACGGGCCGGTCCATCGAGTCGGTGGAGGTGCCGGGCCTGACGCGGCTGAGCGAGCCCGAGGAGACCCTGGTGCCTAAGGTGCTGGGCCGCACGATCACGCGCGTCCGGCGGCGGGCCAAGGTGCTGCTCGTGGAGCTGGACAACGGCTCGACCCTGGCCTTCCACCTGAAGATGACCGGGCGCGTGGTCCACGGGCCCCGGCGCGCGGCGGAGAAGCACGACCGGATTTTCTTTCATCTGGACGACGGTTCGTTGTTGTCCTTTGCGGACATGCGCAAGTTCGGCTACGTGCGCTGTTTCCCGGCGGGCGAGTTGGACTGCTGGGACTTCCTGTGCAAGGCCGGGCCCGAGCCGCTGGAGACCGCGCCCGAGGTCCTGGCCGAGCGCGTCACCGGGCGCAACTGCGCCATCAAGGCGCTCTTGCTGAACCAGTCGGTGGTGGCGGGCGTTGGCAACATCTATGCGGACGAATCCCTGTTCCGGGCGGGCATCAACCCCGAGACCCGGGGCAGCAAGGTGGGGCGCGAGCGGGCTGTGAAACTGTTCACCGAGTTGCAGGCCGTGCTCGAACAGGCCATCGCCGAGAACGGCAGCTCCATCTCGGACTACGTGAACTCGCACGGCGATGCCGGGGCGTTCCAGAACAGCTTCAACGTGTACGGGCGCAAGGGACAGGCGTGCAGGCGATGCGGCGAGACGCTGCGTGCCGTGACCGTGGCGGGTCGGACCTCGACCTTCTGCCCCAAGTGCCAGCGCAGGCGATGAATTTTTGACCGCAACGGCCTGCGAAAGATGGTTGCGGTTCGCGGGACGAATCCGGCCTGCCGCCCGTGCCGCTCTTTGGTTGCGGCGGACCGGGACGGCCCAATGGAACCACTGGCCGGATCGGCGGCCCATCAGCGGATCGGGCATGCGGAAACGGATGGAATAGGCAGTTATTCCGGGTTGGAAAACAGTTCTCTATAAAATCTCTAGAGTTTATCCTGTGCAAAAAAATGAACGGCGGCGAAACGAATCCGGGCGGTGGACCGAGTGAGTGATCACGGCAGGCGCATAGCCCGAAACGCGGCGGTGGTGGCGGGCGCCACCCTGGTCTCGCGCATCCTGGGGTTCGTTAGAGACATCATCGTGGCCTTCGCCCTGGGCGCGGGCCTGTTCGCCGACGCCTTCTTCGTGGCCTTCCGCATCCCGAACCTGCTCCGGCGGCTGTTCGGCGAGGGCTCCCTGACCATGGCCTTCATCCCCATCTACTCCCGGCTCATGGAGGAGGAAGGGGAAGAGGCGGCCCAGGCCATGGCCCGGTCGGCGGCGGCCTGGCTGGCCGTGGTCCTGGTCGGCATCACCCTCGTCGTGGAGCTGCTGGCCCGTCCGCTGACCATGGCCATCGCTCCGGGATTCCTGGACAACCACGAGCAGTTCACGGTCACCGTGGACCTCGTGCGCATCTGCTTCCCCTATGTGGTGCTCATCTGCGGGGTGGCCCTGTGCATGGGCATCCTCAACTCGCGCAATCATTTCCTGGCCCCGGCCCTGGCCCCGGTGGCCCTGAACGTCTCGCTCATCGGCGCGGCCCTGTTCGGCTATTTCGCGGGCTACAACGTGGCCTACTGCATGGCCTACGGCGTGCTCATCGGCGGCGCGGCCCAGTGGCTGCTGCAACAGCCGTTTCTCGGGCGCACCGGGTTTTCCTGGCGCGGGCCGTGGTCGTGGCGGAACAAGGGCGTGGCGCGCATGGGCATGCTCATGCTGCCCACGGTCTTCGGCGCGGCCGTGTACCAGCTGAACATCCTGCTCGGCACCCTGCTGGCCTCGTTCCTGCCGGTGGGGTCCGTGTCCTATCTTTATTACGCGGATCGGCTGGTCCAGTTCCCGCTGGGGGTGTTCGGCATCGCCATCAGCACAGCGGCCCTGCCGTCCCTGTCCCGGCTGGCGGCCAAGGGCGAGATGGCGGAGTACGACGAGGCCCTGTCCGCGTCGCTGGGATTGACATTATTCATCAGCCTGCCTGCGGCGGCCGGACTCATCGGGCTGGCCTCGCCTGTCATCGGCCTGCTCTTTCAGCGCGGGGCGTTCACGCCCGAGGCGGTCACGGCCACCTCCAACGCCCTGGTGGCCTATTCCGTGGGGCTGCCGTTCATCGCCCTGTCGCGCCCGCTGGTGGCCGGGTTCTACGCCCTGGAGGACACCCGCACCCCGGTCAAGATCGCGGTGCTCTGTCTGGCGGCCAACATCGGCCTGGGCGTGCTGCTCATGCAGTTCCTGGCCCACGTGGGCTTGGCCCTGGCCGTGAGCGCGTCCTCCCTGCTCAATTTCGGACTGCTGTACGTGCTGCTGTGCCGCAAGCGCGGCTCGTCCCCCCTGCCCGTGGGGGCCGCCCTGCGCATGCTGCTGCTGTCCGCGCTCATCGGCGGGGGCGCGTTCCTCAGCGCGGGCTGGCGTCCGTGGTGGGTGCTGCTCATCCCGGCCTGGATCGGAATCTACATGTTCCTGTCCCTGGTTCTCGGGCTGAAGGAGGCTCGCCTGTTCGCGGACATGTTCCGCTCACGGGTGCGGCGCAAGCTGGCGGGGCGCAAATGAGCGGCGTGGACACCCGGGCGATCCTCGAGCGTCGCGCCTATTTCCCGCGCGGCCTGGTCCAGCCCGAGGACGGCTACCGCTTCTCCCTGGACTCCCTGCTCCTGGCCTCCTTCGCCAACGTAACCCGTGGTCAGAAGGGCGTGGACCTGGGCTGCGGCTGCGGCGTGATCGGCCTGGCCCTGCTCCTTCGTCAGCCTGGGCTCCGCCTCACCGGCATCGAACTGAACCCGCAGTCCGTGAGGGCTGCCGAGGAAAACGCGGCCAATCTGTATTTTACCGATAAGTTAACGATAGAACGGGGCGACGTGGCCGATTGGCGGCCCGATGGGGTGGTGGATTTCGTGGTCGCCAACCCGCCCTACCGCAAGCTCGGCAAGGGCCGGGCGAGCGGGGAGGAGAGCCGCAGGAACGCCCGCTTCGAGGGGACCGGGACCTTTGCCGGGTTCGCCCGCTGCGCGGCCCTGGCCCTCAAGACGCGGGGCCGGTTCGCCTTCGTGCACCTGCCCGAGCGGCTGCCCGGGCTCATGGCCGACCTGGCCGAGGCCGGGCTGGCCCCCAAGCGGTTGCGCATGGTCCATGGCAAGGCGGACCAGGAGGCCCGCATGGTGCTCATGGAGACGGTCAAGGCGGCCAGCCAGGGGCTGCGCGTCGAGCCGCCGCTGATTCTGCACGAAGGGACAGGAAAGGGGACCCGCCTGAGCGGGCAGGCCCTGGATTTCTGCCCGTTTCTGGCCTGCAACCCCAAAGAGGACGAGGAAGAGGATACATAGATGGCGAACGATTTCGTGAAGAACCGGTTGCTGGAGCTGTTCGGCGACAACAAGTTCCTGTGCGCCGAGTCCGTGGTCCAGGTCATTGCCGAGGCGGGCGGGCGGGAGAGCCGGGACGTGACCCGCGCGGCCACGGGCTTTTGCAGCGGCCTGTCGCGGACCTGCGGCCAGTGCGGGGCCGTGTCTGGCGCGGTCATGGGCATCGGCCTGTACGCCGGGCGGGGCGAGGCCGGCGAGGACCATGAGGCCTGCTACGCCCTGGTCCAGGAGTTGCTGGACCGCTTTGACGGCCAATTCGGGTCCATCAACTGCTTCGAACTGATCCAGTGCGATTTCACCGACCCGGACGACAAGGCGCGCTACCGCCGCGACAACCTGCGCCTGGACTGCTACCGCATGGCCGTGTTCGCGGTCGAGACCGCCCTTTCCATTCTCCGGGAACACGGCTACCTTCCGGATGAGGCCGACTGGATCAGGTCCAGGCTCGCCCCGTGCGGTCTGCTCTGCGGCCAGTGCGCGGCCTTCGCGGACGGTCCCGTCCACCGCGCGAGCCGGGAGCTGCGCGACCAGCTCGGGCCGAACTTCGCGGCCTACGCCAAGCGGTTCGAGGCCATGAACCCGGTCTTCGCGGGCTATCCGGCCTTTGCCGAGCTGCTCGACTTCCTGGCCAAGGGGTCCTGTACCGGGTGCCGGGAGCAGGGTTGTCTGTTCCAGGCCTGCAAGGTGCCGGGCTGCGCCAAGGCCCACGGCGTGGACTACTGTTTCGAATGCGGGAAGTTCCCCTGCGACGAGCACGGCATGCCGGACCGCCTGGGCGACGTCTGGCGGGCCAACAACGAGAAGATGCGCGAGTGCGGTGCCGCGAAGTGGTATCGGAAACTCAAGGATAAGCCTAGATACCCTTAAGATATGATTAATAAAATCATTATCGATAACTTCATGGCCCACGAGCATACCGAGCTTGAGCTCGGGCCCGGCGTGACCATCCTGACCGGTTCCAACAACACCGGCAAGTCCGCCGTGGTCGAGGCCCTGCGCTGTCTGGCCACCAACCCGGCGCGCAGCCCCAACCCGGCCTTGTACATCCGCCACGGAGCCAAGGAGGCGCGCGTGGAGGTGGAGGTGGACGACGGCACGCGCGTGGCCTGGGTGCGCACCAAGCGGTGGGCCAAGTACGAGGTCTGGGCCCCGGACGCCGAGGAGCCCGAGGAGTACCACAAGCTCCAGGGCAGGGTGCCCGAGGACGTGGCCAGAATCCTGCGCCTGGACCAGGTGGAGCTGGAGACCCGCAAGGACGCCGTGGACGTGCACCTGGGCAACCAGCGCGACCCGGTCTTCCTGCTCAACCAGCCCGATTCGGTCATGGCCGAATTTTTCGCCGCGTCCACCGAGTCCGCCCACCTGCTGGCCATGCAGAACGCCCTCAAGATGCGCGTGCGCGACGCCAAGCGCGAGGAGCGCGCCCTGGACGAGCAGGCTGGGCGCATCGGCGCGGACCTGGACCGCCTCGCCCCCCTGCCGGACATCACCCGGCGCATGGAGGAGGCCGAAGCTCTGGAACGCGCCGCCACCGGTCTGGAACGGACCATCCCGGCCCTGGAAGCGGCTCTGGCCGGGCAGCGCTCCCTGGCCTCCGCCCTCGGTCGCGAACGGGCCTCGGGCGCGGTCCTCGAAGCGGTCCAGCCCCCGCCGCCGGTCCAGGACGTGGACCGGCTCAAGCGGCACATCGGGTCCATGGGCACGGTGTCGGCCCTGCGCGACCGGGCGGCCCGCACCGCCGGGGCTCTGGCCGGGCTCGACGGTCCGCCCGAGACGGCGGACACGGCCCCCCTGCGCCACCTCCTGCGCGACCTGGCCCTGACCGGGGCGACCCTGCACCGGGCCTCTATCCATCAGGCGGCCCTGGCCGGACTGGCCGTTCCGCCGGCCCCGGAGAACACCGCGCGGCTGGCCCGGCTCGTGGACGAGCTGTACGTCCTGCGCGCCCGCAACAAGCGGCTGGCCAGCCTAGAATCGGTCTTGGGGAAGATTGCTGAACCGCCCGCGCCCGCACCCCTGGGCGGACTGGGCGGCATGGTCACGGAACTCACCGGATTGACAGATAAAATTTCGGAACGGCAGGCCGAACTGGGCGGTCTGGAAGCGGACTTGCTGTCCGTTGTGGTCGCCATGGACGAGCGAATCCAGGCCATCGGCTGCTGCCCGGTCTGCGGCGGCGACCTGACCACCGACTCCTTCCTGGACCACGGGTGCCGACATGGCGCTTGACCGCATCAAGGCCAACGGCCTGTTCCTGGTGGCCGACCCGCACCTGGCGGACCATCCGCCGGGCCAGCGGCTGGAGGGGTATCTCGACCAGATCCTGGCCAAGCTGACCGCCTGCCTCAAGCGGGCCGACGAACTCGGCATGGCCTTCGTCCTGCTCGGCGACCTCTTCCACTGGCCGCGCGACAACTCCAACCGCATGCTCGTGGAGCTCATCCGTCTGTTCGGCGGCCGCATCGGCGATCAAACCGTGTTCGTCCTGGTGGGAAACCACGACAAGTACCAGTCGCGCTTCACGGACGACGTGTCCCTGGCCGTGCTTGAGACGGCGGGCGCGGTCCGGCTGATGAAGGAGATCGGCCCGCAGTTCATCCTGGACACTCCGGACGGCCCGGTCCTGGTCGGGGCCAGTCCGGACGGCGCGCCCCTGCCCAAGGCCTATGAGCACGAACAGGGCGACCCGGAGACCGTGGTCTGGCTGTCCCACCACAATATCCGCTTCCCGGAGTTCATCGACCGGGCCTACTCCATCAGGGAGCTGCCGGGCATCGACTGGGTCGTCAACGGCCACATCCACCGGCCCCAGGCCACGGTGACCAAGGGGCGGACCACCTGGGCCAACCCCGGCAACATCACCCGGCTGACCTTCACCCGGCGGTCCATGGCCCGCGAGCCCGCCGCCGCCATCTGGACGCCCGGCTGCGAGGAACTGGAGAAATGGGTGGTTCCGTACCTGCCCTTCGACCAGGTCTTCCCGGACCAGGACCTGCCCCCCGAGGAGCAGGAGACCGAGGGCGAATCGAATTTCATCAAGGGGCTGGAACGGCTGGCTTGGCAGCGCACCCACGAGGGCACGGGCCTGCGGCAGTTCCTGACCGAAAATCTGAGCACCGAAACCCCGGAGGGCAAGCTCATCTGGGAACTCTACGAGGAGGTCGTATCCGGTGAATAACAACCCCAACCAAACAGGGACGAACAGGGATTCCCAGGTGGAACAGGAGCTTAACGCCCTGCGCCGCCAGTACGAGCAGTTGCGCGACCGCAAGGTGCGCACCGAGGAGGCCGTGGCCCAGCTCTCCCACCAGCTTCAGACCCTGAAACAGCAGGCCGAGGCCGAATACGGGACCAGCGACCTCAAGGAACTGCAACAGCTTCTTGAAGAGAAACGGTTGCAAAACGAAGAGGTTGTCGCCCAGTACCGCGAACACATCCAACAGGTGCAGGCCGACCTCGCCCAGGTGGAAAACGCGGTGGAGGGCGACTAGGTGACCCTGTCCGCCGACCTGAACGAGCTGCGCCAGGCCCGCCGCCGGGCCGATGGGCGGCTGCACCGGCTGTCCGCTTTGGGCGAGCAGTGGCACGCCGAGCACGGCCGCGTGCGCCGCAAGCTCGCCGAGGTGCGCGAGTTCCTGGACCTCGCCCCCAGGGCGAGCGACACCCTCGAGGAACTGTCCACCGCCCTGTTTGGCCGCATCCTCGACGAGGTGGAGGCCAACCTGACCCACGCCATCCGCGAGATACTGGGCCAGGACCGGGTGGTGGTCACCGAGCGCGAGGTCAAGAACAACCGGCTGCAGATCCATTTCCTGATCCGCAACCAGGGCCGCGAGGACGAGATCGAGGATATCATGTCCGGCCAGGGCGGCTCGGTCTGCAATATCCTGTCCGTGGGCCTGCGCCTCATCGCCCTGTCCCAGCTGCCCGAGGCCGCCCACCGGCCTTTCCTGGTGCTCGACGAGCAGGACTGCTGGCTCAAGCCCGGCCTGATCCCCAAGTTCATGAAGCTGATCCAGGAGATCGCCGCCCGCCTGGGGCTCCAGCTCCTGGTCATCAGCCATCACCCGCTGGACCTGTTCGCCGGGTCCGCCGACCGCATCTTCGAACTGACCCCGGACCGCGAGGCAGGGGCCGTGGTCAAGCAGGTCAAGTGACCCTCCCGCAGGAGGGCCGTCCCATTCTTCCGCTTACAGCCAGGTGACCCGCGCCGCGTTCCGGGGCGGGACCAGGCGGTGCTTCAGCCGGGGATGCCCGAGCATGATCGCGCCGCCGACCTTGCTGCCTTCGGGCACGCCGAGCACCGGGAGCAGTTCCGGAACCGCCGTGCTCGCGTAAGTCACCAACCCGGCCCAGCAGGTGCCGAGTCCCATGGTCGCGGCCAGCAGCTCCATGTAGGTCAGGGCGAGGGTGCCGTCGATGGCGGTCCAGAAATAGTCCGCGGGGCCGTGGACCACGGCCAGGGCCGTGGCGTCGCGCAGGATCACGTCCCGCCCCTGCCGGGCGGCTTCGATATGGTGTGAGCGCGCCGGGTCGGTGGCCATCCACTCAAGAGAGAGCTCGCGCACGCGGTCCAGCCGCTGCGGGTCCTGGATCATGGTCCAGGACAGCTTCTGGGCGTTGGACGCCGTGGGCGCGCGCCGGGCCGTCTCCAGAAGCCGCTCCAGCTGCTCGCGCTCGACCGGCTTCTTGCGGAATGACCGGGCCGAGCGCCGGGAGATAAGCAGGTTCTCCATGGCCTCGGCGTCGGGCTGCTTGTCGGGCACCGGGAGAAACTCTCCGGCGGGGGTAAGGATATTGTCCAGAGCGCCCGTTGGGCACACGGCCACGCAGTGCCCGCAACGGATGCAGCGGTCGGCGGCCCCGTCTACCTCTTCGGGGAGGCCGCCGTCCAGCTTGATGAGATTCACGGGACAGGCCAGGACGCAGAAACCGTCCTGTGTACATTTCCGGGCATCGATGGTGATCATGACGAAATATCTCCTGTATGGTCTTCTTGGCTTCCCTTGAACATACCACCTGCCGCCCGCAAGGCAAGAAGGCACGGCCCGGTGCCCCGGTTCCCGCCAGGAAACCGCCCCCCGGCACCGCCTTTGCCGCCGATTTCGCGGGTTGCCCTCTGGACAACTGCGTCGGAATGCTTACTTCTATAGTGCCAAAGATGGCCATAAGGGAAAGGCCCGAAAGGGATTGGCCCATAACATATAGAACGAGCAACCCGAACGGAGGATTCCACCCGTTAAACCACAGCTAACCATATATCAGCGAATCGAGTCGCGCTCCCGCAAAGCATAGTGTGCGCATGGACCCCCGAGGCAATCAGAGCCAGGGACCGCCGGGTAATCCGGTCAGCGCACTTTTTTTGCGCCTTTTTTTCGAGGGAGCCCTCGCCGGGCGGGCGTCTCCGACGGCCAGGGCGCTGCCCTGGACCCGCCAAAGAACCCTTTGAAAAGGGTTCTCTGGACTCTCCGAAACTTTTTGTGTGCCTTCGGCAGGGGCGTGCGGAAGCGGGAGGGTGTGCTTTTTATTCAAAGGAAAATTATCGCGTTTCCTCCCCGCGAAGCGGCATAAAAAGTTTAGGAAGGAAAAGGGGATGGGGGTCCGGGGGAAGGGGGAAAGGAAAGCCCTTTCCAAAGGGTTTCCTTTCCCCCTTCCCCCGG